>DATJQV010000069.1 GCA_035505375.1 bacterium
GATTCGGAAGGCGACATATACATTGTCTACGAGGACAATCCCGACAGCGCGTCCTACTGGTATAGTTGTATCCGTTCAAACGACGGCGGTTCCACCTGGGGCTCCCCCGTCTGTATCCATGGCAGGAGTTACGGCTGGGCGCATGTCGCGCTGGACTCGGCCGGCAACCTGTTCGTAGTCTGGGCACAAGGACACGTCTATTCATCTGTGTCAACCGACAAGGGTATTACCTGGAGCCCACGGGTCCGCGTGGACGACGACACGGTGCGGGTAGAATGCTACGACGCAGATGCCTATGTACAGCCTGGTACGAATCACTACCTCGTGGTCGCGTCGGCTCCTTATCATCACAGCGGCAATTACGTGTCCTTTCACGCATACCAGTACCGTTCCACCAACATGGGCCGAACCTTCGAGCCGGGAGTCCAGCTCGACTCCCTCGGCGGCGCATTCGAGCCGCATGTCGTTGCTGATGAGCAACACATAATCTGCGACTACACAGGCCAGAGGGGAGTCCCTAGTCGTTTGATCACTGGTGCTCGGACCTATTATGAGCCGCCCGATACATGGGGCACCGGCGTGCGTGTCGCCGAACTCGATTCCTCCTACGACATATATTACCACGGCTCCAAGCTTGCCATCTCGGCTGACGGGCGCATACACGCGGCGTTGATGATCGTCAAGGTCGATAGCGGGAACTACCGCGCCTACTATGCATACTCTTCCGACCACGGTGCCTCGTGGTCCGACACGGAGTTGGTGAGCGACGACAACACTCAAGATATTGACTATCCAGACATCGCCGCCGACTCGTCTGGAAATGCCTATGTGGTATGGATGACCAACCCCCCAAGTTCCGGTGAGATCTGGTTCGCGACCAACGCTCCGGCAGGCATCGCTGAAGAACCACAGCGGCACTCCATTCGCCCACAGCAATCTGCGACCATCATCCGCAACGTGCTATTCCTGCCCGAAGCCTCAAGCCTCAAACCACAAGCCACAAGCTGCCTGCTCGACATTTGTGGAAGGAGAGTGATGGACCTCGCGCCGGGCGCGAATGTCGTGCGGGCGCTGGCTCCCGGTGTCTACTTCGTCCGAGCCGACCCGTCAGCCGTTAGCCGTCAGCCGTTGGCCGTCACCAAGGTCGTCCTTACTCGGTAGGTGTAGGCCAGCGCAGGACAGGCAACTGCGGTCTGGCCTTCCAGCCACGTTTGAGTGGTTTGGTCGGTAGGTGAGAGCTGGCGAAAGGCGTCTTTGGTGCACCTTGCTCCAGTCAGACCAGTCTCAATCTGTTTAAGTAACTGAAAATCACATCGTTAGATGCCATGGTGTGCGCTTGAGGTATCGCGGTGCGAATCGCCCTGGGAACCGTTCCGGGAACGGTTCGGGGGGCGGTTCGCGGAGGGACTCGTAGGCCGGTTTCCCTGGCGATTCTGAACGCGGTCTGCGAGGCGGACAGGACGGCGACCTGCGGCGTGAATTGCGGAGGCACTGGCAGGGCGACTTTCCGGCCGATTCGGACGGAGACTTGCAGGCCGACCCCGCAAGGCACTCTGGACGCGGCTGGGAAAGCGACTCGCGAGTTGGCTTGCGGAGGGACTCGCAGGGCGACTTTGACAGCTACTCGCGAGGCGAGGCCGATTGCAGAACCAGTGACCAGTTTCCAAGTGCCAGTTTCCAGTGGAGAACAGAACGCGAGGACACGCGGATTCGAGTCGGGCCGACTCAGCCTGGTTGGTGGGCTTTGACTGGCTAGTCGATAATGAGTTTGCTGGTCGCGGTCTGGTTGCCGACGGCGAGCCGAATCAGGTACACGCCGGTGGGCAGGTTGGGAGCCGGCTCGAAGGGCAATGTGTGGTTGCCACCGAATGCGATTCCTTGGGCGAGGGTGCTGACCCAATTGCCGACGGCGTCATAGAGGTCCAGACTGAATCTGGCTGGTCCTGAGGTCGAGAAGGCTACCGTCGCCTGCCTGCCTCGCCCTACCGGCTGGGGTGAGACATGGAAAAGGACTCTCGGCGGATTCTGCGGCGCTTCCTCGATGCCGGACGTCATCAGCGTGTGAGTTGCGATTGACTCGGCCAGCGACGAATCAGCCATCGAGCGCACCCGCAGGGCGACGACTTCCTCTCCCTGTGTTGTGTCGGTGTAGACCGTGATGTCGGGCGTTGTGTCGCTGGCCCCGGCCGCGAGAGTGTCGTATATCGCATCACCGGGTTGGTGACATTGGCCTCGATCGCAACACGCGACGGCCCAGGCGGTCGGGCCCGACACAACACGACAGTCGAAGCGAAAGACATCGGGAGATGTCCCCGTGTTGGCAAGGGTGAACAGAAACACCGCTGTCCCGTTCTGGCCGACATGTTGGACCGTGTCGCCGCGTGGAACCAAGGTG
This sequence comes from bacterium, assembly GCA_035505375.1. NCBI lineage: Bacteria > bacterium. The sequence goes on from DATJQV010000069.1 coordinate 2,396, forward strand.
AACCCGTAGCCGGCCAGTGCCGGGCCGGCAAGGGCGGCGAGAATAGCGCAGACCGTTGCGGAGCAAATCCGCCCGCGACCACTGCGTGTTTCCGCGTTCATCGTAACTTCTCCTTAGTTTCTATGTTGTTCAGGTATGCCGTCTGCAGAACCTCACGGGTCTCGATGTCCTGCACAAAGGCAACTACCCCCAGCCGGGAGCGGTTCCAGAACGGCTGAACCTGAAAGTCGTACTCCTTCACCACCGTGTCGCCTGCCGTCAGGTTCACCGAATCGCCGTCAACGCCGGGCAGCATCTGCCTCATTAAGTGTCGGAACACCGAGTCGGTCTCACCCGAGAGGTAGGCGCGCACGCTGTCCTCTGTCAACACCACAAACAGCCTGAGGGTATCGGTCGGCGTCGCGGTGACGCCCGTTGCCCGGACCGTAACCGTTCCGCTGCTGTCGTCGGCCGTTGCGCTCACGCTCAACTGGGCCTCGGGCACGACGTTCTTGGCGGCCAGGGCCATCGCGTGGAACGTCGGGTAGTTGTCACTCGGCCCCGAGGTCCTAACGACATTCCCGCCGTCGAAGCTGGTTGCGGGCTCGCCGCCCGAGCTGTAGTACACGCCCATGCGGGTTTCCGAGTAGGGCGGGCTGAGCGTGTCGCCGGCTACACGGCGGTGGTAGGCAACAACGACCATGCTGTCGGGGAAGTCAGCGGCCACGCTGTCCAAGGCTCGCGCGGCGTAAGGACAATAGCCGCAGCGCATCCACGTGAATATCTCGGCCAGCACGACCCGGTTGGTCGGCCTCAACTGCATGATCGGCGCGTCAGAGCAGCCGGCGAGGAACCCCAGGCCCCAGGCCGCAAGCACGAGGCTTGCGGCCCGGGACATGAAGCTTAACGAAGGTGCCTTCACCTACCGAGTCACAACGATCTTGCTGGTGGTTCCGCCACGGTCCGACGACAGGCGAACGAAGTACGTGCCTGCCTTGACCGCGTGCCCGCTCGCGTTGTTCAGGTTCCAGGCTACCCACCCGCTGCCGGCAAGGTTGCCGCCCAACCGTTGCACGAGTCGCCCGTCCACGTCGTACACGGACAGGTTCCCGGTGACGCCGATCGGGACCTCGTAGTTCACGCGCGCCGTAGTCGTCACGATGCTCGCGGAGGGCGTGATTCGCCACCCCGAGGTCACGGGCTTCTCGGCGACGCCGAGCCGAGCACCTGCCTCGAGGTTGTCGATGTACCAACCCTCGGCAGTGCCGCTGTAGTCGCTGATGAAGCGGAACCGGAGCTGCACGGTCTGTCCGGAGTACGCGCCCAAGCCTATGTCCTCTTGATACCAGCCCGAGCTCGACCCGAAGTAGTCAATCAGCGATTGCCAGAACCCCGAGCCGTTGTCTATCTCAACGACACCGTTGTCGCTCCCCAGCTCGTAGTATACGAAGTATTTCAGGGTTGTGTCGCTGCCGATGGTGAAGAACGGCGTCATCAGCCGGGCGTCGTTTTCGTTTGTGTACTGGTAGCTGCCCTCAAGGCCGCAGTACCAGCTTGTGGACGGCGAGTAGGAGTTATATGTAGTCTGGTGCCAGTTGTCTCTGATACCTCCGTGCGTCCAGCCGCCGACACCGCTTTCCATGTTGTCGGTGAACCCGGGTGTCGTGGTGACGTTCAGCGGAAAGCTCAGGTTGGCAGCCGCCGCGCCGGTCGCGGTGACCGCGAGGTTCATGGTGGCCAGATGCGGGTTTGGGCAGTTAGCGGACACGTGGATCTGGAACGGCGTGCTGGAGTAGCCGACGCCGCCGGCCGCAATGTTGGCGAAGTTGGCCGTCGGGGTCGTTACCGTGATGTAGGAGTCCGACGTGGACAAGGTCGCCGCGATGCTCTGCCCGAGGCCGGAGCCCATGTTCCGCAGGCCCACGGTCAGGTTGGCGTCGCCGTTCGGAACCGGATTCGCCGACTGATAGCCGTAGTACGCGAGTGCGGGGACGTCAATGACGGAGACGCGCGCACCCTGGTAAATCTCCTTCGAGGAGTTGTCCTGTACGAACACGATGAAGTCGCAGTTCTTCGCCACCCAGGCCGCATTGACGGTGAAGTCACGCGTCTTTGTCAGGGAGTCGCCGGCGGCGATAGTCACCGCCTCGCCCGAGGCGGAGGGAAGCATCAGCCGCTCCACGAACTGCAGGCTATCGTCTCCCTGCCACGGGTAGTAGATATGGCTCTCGGTAAGCACCGTTTGGAGCTGCCCGCTGACCGAGCCGCTGCTGGTATTGTGCATCTTGATGGTGACCGTGCCGGTGCGCGCGGTAGTGTCGTAGGTTATCGAGAGCGCTATGGTCAAAGGACTGGATACCGCGATGCGAGTGCGGTAGTAGTTCAGGTAAGTCGGGTACATCGTTCCGGTATGCAGACCGCCGACCGACTGGTTTGAACCATCCATTATTACAGTCGGATACCCCGAGAACGAATAGTAGCTTCCCCGGGTGGCCGCGTCGGCAGTATAGTACGCGTCGCCCGAGTTCGACGCATGGTACGCAATCGCGACTACCGAGTCATTCGTGCGGAAGTTGAGCTCGTCAATTCCGCGGGCTGCACCTGGGCAGTAAGTGCACCAGGTGGCGGTGATGTCTTCGAAGACCATCACCCGCTGGCTCGCTTGCATCGCCAATGGGACCAGCAGCGCTAGCGCCAGCACTGACAGACGTTTCATACGGACCTCCTTGGTTTCGGACTTTGACGGACACTTCTGACTATGTGCAGGCACGTGCCCGCACCGTCACCAAACGGGCCTAGACCAGGCCCATGCAGGACAGTCATATCTGCGCTGCGAACCGGTGAATCGTTTCGGGGTTTCCGCGGATAACGCCAACCGTGAGCGCAAGGACCGCCACGGTCAGCAGTATCGCGAAAGCCAGACGTCGCTTCGTATGACCTCCTTTCAGCAGCATGACACCGCAAAACCAGACGTCACTCTGCGCGACCCGCATGTGCACAGATCAAAGGCCAGGCAGGTGGTATTGGAGGTGAGACTGTCAATCTCCTCCAAGCTCCTAAGTCATGACGCACCGCCTGCCTGGCCAAACTGATGAGCTGGCTAATGGGCGCTCCCGTTACGGACGCTGAGCGCTGCGCCGAGCGCGCCAACAATCTGCGGTCCTTCCGGCACCAGCAGCCGGAGGCCGAGCCTCCGCTCCAGCAGGGTCCGGATACATGGATTCAGCGCTACGCCACCGGTAATAACAACCTGCTGTTCCGCGCCCACACGGCCGACCAGCGCCAGCAGCCGGTTGACGATTGACTCGTGGAGGCCGAGCGCAATACTCTGCTTGCTCTTACCGGCGGCGATGAGCGACACGACCTCGGACTCGGAAAAGACCGTGCACATCGAGTTGATGTTCGCCGACTCCTGCGCCTTCAGCGCCTCAGAACCGAACTCGGCCAGCGTATACCCCAACGTCATCGCCATGACCTCAAGGAAGCGGCCGGTCCCTGCCGCGCACCGGTCGTTCATCTCGAAGTTCACCTGTCGCTCCTTTTCGACTCGTATGACCTTGGAGTCCTGGCCGCCGATGTCAATGACCGTACGGCACTGCGGGAACAGACGGCTTGCCCCGAGCGCGTGGGCCTTGATTTCGGTGATAACCGGCAGCCCGAGCTTCTCCCGCGCAAGATGGCGACCGTATCCGGTCGCGACGGTCAAGCCGTCGTGGCCGTCGAGTAGTTCCCGCGCACGGGCCAGCGGGTCAGTGCCGGTATCCACGACCCGGCTGTGCACAAGCCTGCCGTCCTCGACCACGGCAACCTTGGTCGTGCGCGAGCCGATATCGAGCCCGGTGGTCAGGATTTGCGGCTCCTAGCCCAGTTGCTCGACGAACGCCTCAATCCGCGTGCGCAACTGGCCCGTATCTTCCTCTGAATAGTCGGTCACAATCTTCAGGGACGGTTTCCCGATTCCCTTCAGCGCGCCTTCCACCCGCATCGCCTCCACGTTGTAGGTGTGGCAGTACTGGAGCACGTACTGCACCACTCCGTCCACCGCAGACTCCCCAGCCATCCGCTTAACCGCGTCGAGCCGCTCGAAGTTCGGCGTGAAGCAGGAGCAATTGACCTTGAGGTAGCGATCGGCCAGCGCGGACAACTGGCCGTCGAGGTCTGTCGCAGTCTCGTCAACCAGGTTCTCGAAGTAGCGCGAACCGGTACAGGTCTCATCGGCGACAATCGCGGCGCCCGACGACTCGACCAAGTGGTGCACCTTCCAATTGCCCATGACCGACGGGCAGCCCGACATCATGACTCGCTTCGCACTCTTCGCAAACGGCGAGATGCCGGCCGCGACCCGCTGTTCAAGCTCGGAGTTCAGGATGTTCAGATGCTCAGTGAAGCGAACCGGCTCGTCGTTTAGCGCGCCCTGCATCACGGCCACCGCATCCAACCCGCTGATCGGCGGTGGGTCGCTCCGGCGCAGTTCTCCGAGCCGCTGGAGCGCTCGGCGCTTCGCGTTCATCACCTTGATTGAGGCGGCGAGCTTTCCCGGTTCCACCTTCCGGCCGGTAATCTCCTCGGTCTTGTCCCTGAACTCACGCACCGACCTGCGCCAAAGCTCGATGTCAATCGCTTCCTTCTTCTGCGGGACTTCCATCACATGGAAAGTCGGGTCCGCGAGAATCTCCCACGTCTTCTTCTTCACGTCGCAGGTCGTCTCGCCGACCATCATGTCCAGAATCGGCCCGTAGGGACAGGTCTTGGAGAACGCCATCCCGAGCGTGGACTTCACCAGCGGACAGATGTCACGCGGGAACGTCTTCTCCGCAAAGGGAACCGTGAACTGCGACCCGCCGCAGAGCGCAATCGGTATGGCGTCAACCGCCATCACCACTTCCTCGGGCACATAGACGCAGAACGTACCAACGACCTTGCGGCCGGCCTTGCGCGCCTCCACCAGCTCGGCGATGCGGCCGCCGTGCGCGCCGTGCAGAACCCCGTCGAAGTAGGCCATCGCCTTTGGCCGGTTCTGCTGCGAGCCGATGGTGCGCTGGAACGACCGCTCGGTGGCCTGCGACAGCTCATCGTGCAGCGGCACGTCCAGCCCGAGTTCTGCGAGCAACGTGTTGTGTTCCGGCATGCCTGCCTCCTTGCTCAGGTGGCGGCGGGCGGCAGGCATCTCATCTGCCGCCCGCTCGTCTGGCTCGGTCTCGGTTACTTAGGCTTCTCTCCAACGTACCAACCACGCCCGACCTGGTGCGCGTGCGCCGCATCGCGCCACAGGTTCACGAGCCCGGTCGCGAACCCGAACAGGTCCGGCCCGAAGTTCTTCAGGATGGTCGGCTTCAGGTCCACCTCGACCATCGTCTTGTACTCGTCGAAGCACTTCGCGTACTCCGCGGTCTGGTCCTCAACTGTGATGTTCTTGAATCCGTACTTCTTCATCAGGTCGCCCCAGCCCTGCAGCGTCTCCATGTATGGGAACGCCATCGACTCGTACAGCTTCGCCAGCAGCGGCTCGTCGACCTTACCGGTGATGACCCAGTCGGTGAAGATTATCTTCCCGCCCGGGGCCAGCACCCGGTACGCCTCCTCCATGAGCTGATCTTTGTTCGCAACGTAGCACCACGCTTCCTGGCCCCAGACCACGCAGAACGTGTCTTTCTTGAACGGCATGTCCATGGCGTTGCCCTCGACGAACGTGACGAGGTTGTCGAGCCCCGCAGCCTTGGTCCGCTCGATGGCCTTGGTCAGCATCGTCTTCGTGAAGTCGAGGCCGGTCACCTTCACGCCATATTTCTTCGCGATGTGGCGCGCCGGCGCGCCCAGAGCCGAGCACACGTCGAGCACGTGCATCCCCGGCTTCAGACCAACCGCCGCAGCCATCCGGTCTGTCACTTCGTCCTTGCCCGAGTGTATCTGCTCGGACATCACTGCTTCCCACAGCAAGCCGCCCGGCCCGTCGTAAACGTCCTGAACGTCCTTGCCCGTGTAATCGTAACGCTTCTGCATTATGCCTCCGTCAGTATAGGTCCTGTTGGACCTATTCTTCGATTCTTAGCCGGCAAACTGCCGGCACAAAGCCGGTCAATCATGCCGCTTGTCTAGCTTGGGTTGTTAGCTGGGCTCCGTGACTGGAAACTGGTAACTGGTAACTGGTAACTGAGTCCTTCTCGCTCGGTCTCCGGGGCACACGGCCCCAGCGGCTCGACCGAGTCATGGTATCGGCCTCACGGGCTCACAGAACATCATGCTTGCCATCAATAATCATATGACCCGACCCGACCAAGTCAAGCGAGCGCCGCCGGCCTCCCGCTCCGGTACCTCTACCCGCGGGGCGCCTTGTAGGTTTCCACGTCGCGCAGACTCTCTATCTGCTGGCCGGCGCGCATGAACAGACCCTCAATGTTCTTGCGGTCAGGTGCTTCCCAGCAGCAAATCGGCTGGTGGGTCATCCGGTCGACGTAGGCCCAGTCCAGTGTTATGCCGGTACCGGCCGCCGCCGCGATGACGGACGCGCAGGCGGTCTTCACCGCCTCGGCGGTCATGGGTTTCAGGACTATGATATACTTGGCCACAGCTCCTCCTGTTGTCTTCCGACGGTTAGACTCCCAGGGTGTGTGCCGACATCTGCCTTGAGTCTCTTGGGTACACGACGGCTGACCGGTCGGCAGTCACCGATACGATGATAGACCTTGCCCCGACCTTGTCAAGCTACATGCAGCGCGGGCCTACAGACTCAGGAAGAGGACCGCGAGGCCGGCGCAAGCCAAACCAAGGACGTGCGTCTTCGTGAGCGGTTCCTTCAAGAAGATGAACCCGAGAACCGCCGGCAGCAATATGTACATGCCGGACAAGGGCACGACCACTGACGCTGGCCCACGCCGAAGCGCGATGAAGAAGAACACCAGGGCGAGGCCATAGGCGAGACCGGCCCCGAGCGCCATCGGGTGCGGGCGGAGCCACTTCCCGCTGCCGTCGGTGAGCGCGAAAACGGCGACCGGAATCACGGTGGCGATGGTACTCCAGAACGCCAGACTCTGCGGCGAGACGCTGCTTGAGATGATCTTGGCAAGGAAGCCCCAGGTTCCCCACAGCACTAGCGCGAACACGGACAGAAGTCGGTAGTCCATGGCGTGATGCTAGTGTGACCGCTTGCGGAAGTCAACCACCGGGGACATCGGAGGCCTGCTGAGGCAGCCCCCGGTAAAGTCGAATCCGGCTGTCCTTGCCGCCGTCATCAGCGGCACGACTGCCCTTCATGCTCCATCCACGACCGCGCCGTCCAGCGCCTGGACGCACGGCCGAGCAGTCGCTCGACGATGTGCAACGCCCCATCAATCCCCGCGGTGACGCCGGCGGTTGTGATAATGTGGCCGCAGTCGACGAAGCGCTCGCCCCGCACTACCCGACACGACGGGGCAGCGGATTTGAGTCGCTTGACACCCCAGTGATGCGTGGTGGCTCTGACGCCGTCCAGCAGCCCGGCACGTGCGAGTACGAACGCGCCCATGCAGACCGACATCACGATGTCCGCGCGCGCGGCCGCTCGCCGAATCCAGTCCAGTCCCGCGCGGCCGACATTCTCCGTCGCGCCGCCGGGAACGACGACGATGTCCGCCCGTGGGGCTGTCGTGATGTCGAAGTCAGGCAGAACTCGCAAGCCGCCCATGGTGTGAACTGGCTTCACGTGCTCGGCAACCGTGATGACCCGGAACGCCTTGCCCTCGGCGGCGACAATGAAGACCTCCGCCGGGCCGGTGAAGTCGAGCAGCTCCACTCCGTCGAAGAGCAGAATCGCAACCGTGCGTCGTTTCCTCACGCGCTATCCCCTTCGATAGCATGTGCCGCCTTAGGGACAGGGCCGCACGCTGACAACCGTGAGCCGTCGGCCCTTGTCCGTCCAACCAAGCTCATCGCCCTCTCTCGCCGCGCTTTGCTGCCATTGTCAAAGAAGGTGACCATCGCCGATGCCCGGCTGCGAACCTAACGTCTGTGGATCCCGAACAGGGCCTCGAAGGGACGGCGGTATATCTGCCTTCCGAGCCGGGCTCCCGCTTCCCATCCGTCTTCCTTGCCGTCGTGCAGTTCATCCCATACCTCAGACCGGAGGCGATAGACCAGTCCGGCCGGCTCGACGCGGCGCGCGCGTACCGGTGAGCTCCGGCCGCCGCCGCGCCGGAATTCCACCCGACAGCCGGAAGCCCGGACGTAGCTTATGTTCCCCTTGCCCAGCGTGCAGCCCGACCCAACCTGCACGCCGTCGATGAAACAACTATAGGGCGTCCGTGCCGGACAGAAGACGTGGGCGGTAAGCTCGAACGGGGAAGCGCCCAGTTCCCGGCGGGCGCGCAACCCGGCCTTGAGCCCGAGCGCAAGCCACGGCCCCAGATGGCCGTGGAACCGGGCCGCGGCGGCGAGGCTGGGGTGCTTCGATTCCATGTGAGCGTCAGATGGTATTCGGAATGGCCGTCGGTTCAAGCGTGAAAATGCGGGGCAGGCACCGCCCCGCTTGACCGGCAACTCTTCCGGTGTTACGATTCCTGAATCCGTAACACTGGGAGACCCGCTACCGGCGTGATGTCTACCTACTGGTCCGCGAATCGCTAACCTGGAAAGGAACTGCCGATGACCCTGCTTCTCGTTCTATCCCTGCTTACCGTTCCCGGCGGCGCGTCCGGGGACTCTTCCGTCCTGACCATTGACGAGGTTGTGGTGACCGCGGACCGCGTACGCATGCCGGTGCGCGACGTGGCTGCTTCGATCAGTGTCGCCACTGCCCTTGATCTTGAGCGGACGACCGCCCGCACCGCGACGATGGCGCTAGACGGCATGCCCGGCGTCTTCGTCGAGCACACCGGTCAGTTCGGTCGCACCGATATCGATATCCGCGGCGTCGGAGACAACGGCACCCGGGTCCTCGTGCTGGTTGACGGCCGTCCCGAGAAGATGCCCATCTACGGCTGCACCATCACCAACACGCTGCCCTTGAACAACGTCGAGCGCATCGAGGTGGTCCGCGGGCCGCTTTCGGTGCTCTACGGCTCGGATGCGATGGCCGGCGTGGTGAACATCGTGACACGTCGGGCCGAGAAGCCGCTGGAACTCGGGGCGCAGTTCGACTATGGCTCGTTCAACACCCGTCACGCAATGGCCAGCGCCGGCATGAAGCAGGGCGGGTTTGACGCACTGCTGTCCGTGGACAAGGCGATGTCCGACGGCAATCTGCCCAACTCGCAGTACAACGGGAATGACGTTTCCCTGCGGTCCGGTTACGACTTTTCCTCCGCGTTCCGGCTCGACTTTACGGGCAAGTACTACACCGGCGTGAAGCACGAACCCAAACTCGCGACCGCGCCGGACACCGCTGTCGCGACCGGCTGGAACAAGTACGACCGCGCCGGCCTGGACCTCACTGGCACGCTGGGCTCGGAGACGTTCGGCGGATTCGCCAAAGTCTACCGGACTTTCGGCATGAACCTCTTTGACCCGACGGATGGCTGGCACTCCACCGATTACACCGATGGCGTGATTATTCACGGCCAGCGGCGGTTCGCGTTCGGCAATCTGGTCCAAGCCGGGCTCGAGGGCAGCCTGCTTTCCGGCACCTGGATTCAGTCCGACACCGCCAAGCCCACCTGGGATCGTCAGCAGGCGGGCGTGTTCGCCCAGGACGAGCAGACCCTCGGTCCGGTCACGGCCAACGCCGGACTGCGCTACGAATACGACGACATCAGCGGTCCGATCCTCTGCCCCAAGTTCGGCGTCGTGGGTCACGCATCGGACAACACAACCGTGCGGGCCAATGTCGGCCGCGGGTTCCGCTACGCGCCCCTCAATTACACCTCGGTCTTCCCACCCAAGAACGAGAGCCTGAAGCCCGAAGTATCGTGGAACTACGAGTTAGGCGTGAACCAACGCGTGGCCGAAGGATTGAGCGCCGACCTGGCGGGGTTCATCCTGCGGGGGTCGAATCTGATTGATGTGGCGTACGTTCCAGGCCGCGTGCCGCCGGTGGAGTTCCAGAACAAAGGCAGCTTCGCATTCAGGGGAATCGAGGCCGGCCTGCAACTGCGCACCGGGCCGTGGCGCGGCAATATCTCCTACACGTTCACGGACTTCGGGGTGAACACCCTCGACCGCCCCGGCTCCAAACTGGACGTCTCCGCCGGCGCGACCATCAAGCGGCTCGACCTCGACCTGACATTCCAGCATGTCGCCCGCTACTTTGCGGCCGATAGCTCGCAGTCACCCATCCCCGCGTACTACACCTTCAACCTGCGGGCCGAATACGGACTGCTGTCCTGGCTCGGGGTGTTTGCCTCGGTCGAGAACCTGCTCAACCGGTCCTACGACGAGTACGTAAACGTGCCCGGGTCGCAGGCGGGTCTGTACCGAATGCCCGGGCGTTCCCTCAGCGTGGGATTGAAACTGAAGAAATCCTAGCCGCAGACGACAGTCGGCCGGCAGGCAAGAGAGGCCGGGCCGTCAGCCGTTAGCGGCGCATTCAACGATGCGAGTCCTATCTTGTCCGTGCGGTAGGCTGCAAGCCGCAAGCTGTCGGCTGTGAGCCGTCAGCCCTCCCCGCCGCACCTTGACATCGCTCAGAGACAGGTGGATGTCACTGATTCTTCGGGGAGAAGGTCCTCGCAGTCGGCGGAGTTACTTCGCTACGGGAGTCTTGAGGAATTCGACCACCCGCTGCACGAACTGCTCGGCTTCGACGAGCAACTCCATGGCCTCTTCCCGTGTCGCGGTCTTGACTGTCTCGTAGTCGGATTCGTGACGCTCGTCGAAAGCCCGATGCAGGGAGCGAGACATCTCGGTCGGGAACGCGCCACCATGCACGAACTCCTTATCGAAAAGGCTGATGACCCCGGCGTGTTTTGATGACGCCCTGCCGACGTTCTGCAACAATGCCAGCACTGCATAGAACATCGCGTAATACGCCCGATTCACAACACTCCGGGGAGTCCGCCCGGCGTCAAGCAGGACGTGCGCATCGGCGAGGGTCTCCCTGGCCTGCTGCAGGCGCAGGCTGACCAGCTCGGAAACGTGCTCCGGCCTCAAACCTCGACACCTTCGGCCTCGACAGCCAATGCGAGCGTCGAGGCGCTGGAAGGGCCTTCCTCCCATTCTGTGCGCGAAACCACGAGCGGGAAAATGACAAGCCCGTTCTCGTAGCCCAGCTCCCAAGCGCAGAACCGGACATACTCCTCGGACTCGCGCGAAACTGGACCTTCGAGGACGACCAGCACGTCAAAGTCCGAATCCGGTTCGTTGTCGCCGCGTGCGCGCGACCCAAAAAGGACGAGCCGAACCAGCACGAGCCTTTCCGCTATCCTGGCTTTCAACTTCCGGAGCAACAGCCGTTCTCTGTCGGTCATCGCTCAACTATATGCCGAGCAATGGAATAAGTCAAACCAGCCCAGCCGGTCGAGGTCATTATGTGCAGCCGCAAGCCTACCGCCACGAGCACTATCATGTCGGACGATGTACGAATCCTTCGATTCAACGATACACGAAATCTCGCCGCGCCTTGACATCGTCCCGTAATAGGCGGCTATCCATCATACTCCGCCGGTTCCGGTCGAAGGCCCGGTGAACTCCTTGATGAAGCCCACCCATGCCAGGCTGCGCCTGAAACCGAGTCGGTGGTTCAGGGCAAGGATCGACTGGTTCGAAGAATCGTTCAGGGTCCTGATGAACGGATGGCCGTGTGCCCTCGCGTACCCGATGCCCCGGAGCTTTAGCGCAAGCGCCAGTCCCCGCCGGCGATGCGTCCTTGTTACGCCCGTGTCCCCGGTCATGAGTGCCCGGCTGCCCGGCACCTGGCGCAGGAAATGAACCCCCACATAGTCGCCACCATCAACGGCAACAAAGAAGGCATCCGGCAGCAGATTCTCGTCCCCGCGCATCCGCTTGAGGAATGCTTCGTAGCTGAGTCTCGTGTACGGCTCCGGGCTGGGCATGTCGGCCTGGACATCCGAGATCAGTTCGTGCAGCTTACGGTCCCGGTCGGGTTCTGTTTCCAGCTCGCGCATGGTCCGGATTCCGATGCCCTGAATCTGGATGCGCTCTTCGACACCGGTAAACGGCGCCGAGTCGAACCTCGACACGTCCAGTTCCGACTCCCAGCAGCGGGACTCATCCCGGAAACCCCGAGCTTCCAGGAACCGGATACGGCCGGCCATGTCCTCACCGGCAATCGCTCGCAGCGAGAGCGGGTCGTACTGCGCGACCTCACGCGCCACGCACTCGTAGAGCGCGGAACCGATGCCCCGGCGCTGGAAATCGGGCAGCACGCTCAGCGTGAGCGAGTACCGCCGCGGATGATACGATGTTGCCGGTTGGTCGAAGCAGCCGAAGCCGACCACGCGGCCGCCGACTTCTCCGACCCAGCGCTCCCGTCGGCACCGTTTCTCGCGATCCCGGTCATCGATCTGCAGCTCGCCCGGCGTCGTCGGATAGTCCGGGTAATTGGCATTCCATATCTCGGCCAGGGCCGCGTAGTCAGCCGGAGCAAACTGCCTGATGACCAGGCTCATCGGTTGCGGGGTGGTGTCACTCATTCCCTCAGAGTCGCGTCCGCGTCGGATCTCATCCTCATCCGAGCCGCTCTTCGCCCCTCGTTCCGCACCCATCACTCATCGCTTATCGTTCATCACTCTCCGCCTGAACCCGACCATCTTGTCATGCCGCGCCGGGTGTGTCATCTCTTCGCTCGTTCGGTCTCCTTTGCACGGGCGTAGAATGAACTCGCCAAGGTGAGAAGACAGGTGCCACCCGCAATCGCCCATGGCAGGTAGCCGTTATGGTACTGAGCAGCAGAGAGGCACCCTATAGCCGCATAGTAGCCGGCAACATAGGGTATGAGAATCGCGGGCCTGGCAGGGCTGCGGTACTCAACCTTCAGCACATGGTCTATTGTCGCGGCCCCCAAGGCCCACGTGGCATAACCGATTCCTGCCCAAGTGCTGAAATCGCTCTTCTTGTGAGAGAGGTCCACAATGCTCGAAGCCAGAATCGGAATTCCCACTAACTCTGTTCCCGCGCCCAGATACGGTGCTGCAGCAGGCGCGTGAACGCGCGTGATAAAGTATCCAGTGCCGACCAGGTTGGTCGACGTCGCCAGCCAGAAATCAGGGTCGCTAACGAAAGTGCTGGTTGGCAGCACGGCGGCCGGACTCCCCCAGGCCTCGACTGCCGTGACGACAGCCGCCACGACAATCAACATCATCGGCGCAGGTCTGCTCGTCTTTCGGTTCATCGCCGCCTCGCTCCTCCGGCAGTCCGGGCTTCCTTTCGTATCGGTCTCCGCCCTCCGCCCAGTTCAAGCCGCGGGCACGACACGCTCGGACTCCCTCTTGTCCTTGATTGCCTGCAGCCGGCCGCGCCAGACCTGCGCTTCGGCCGTGCGGTTGGTCTGTTCGCAGAGCCGGGCCAGGCCGTCGAGGACTCGCGCGGTCTCCGGATGCTCCGGGCCGAGCGCTCTGTCACGGACTGCCAGCGCCCGGTGGTAGAAAGCTTCGGCTTCACCGTACTTGCCCGTGGCCAGGCGCAGCTCAGCCAGGCCGTACAACGGGAACGCGACATCCTGATGCTCAGGCCCGACGGCGTTTTCAATGATAGCCAGTGAGCGCTGATGTAGCTGTTCGGACTCGGCAAGATGCCCCTGCAGCCGGTAGAGTTCGGCCACGCTGTGCATCGGGCCACGGGCCAGATTGATGTCGTCGGGCCCGACCATGCTCTCCATCAACGTGAATGCCCGGTGCAGGAACGGCTCGGCGTCAGAGTAACGCCCGGTGCGGAGGAGGTGCCAGCCCAGCGCGTCGAGACGGCTGGCCACGATATTGTCGGGCGCGCGCGCGCGTTCGGCAATCTCCAATGCTTCGCGGAACAGGTGTTCCGCTTCCGGCAACCGGTCCTGTTCCTGACAGAAATCCCCGTAGTTGAGCAGCGCCTCCGACAATGCGATTTCGACCGACCCGAGACTTCCCTTCGGGTCGGATTCGCCTGCCGCCCGCAGTGTGGCGATGGCCTCACAGAACAGCGCGTCAGCATCGCGGTAGCGGGCGCCGAAATGGCAGACTCCGGCGAGAGTGGCAAGTGCGTTGGCCAGCAATATTCGGTCCGGCTTAGTCGTGCTGCGCAGAGTCTTGATCGCTTGATCGAGCAGGGGCTCGGCCTCGCTGAGACGAGCCTGATCATAGAACAGGACGGCAAGCCGCACCAGGATACGCACGTACGGTATCGAGTCCTTACCCAGGACCTTCTCACCACGCGCCAGTGCCTCCTGAAGGAGCGATTCGGCCGAGCGAAGATCCCCGATTTTCACTTCGCACCCCGCAAGGTAGCCCAGCGTTCGCACTGCCGCCGGGTGGTCCGGTCCCAGGCGCGCAACGAACGATTGATATCGCTCCCGGGTCAGCGAAAGCTGGAGTTGCTGCCACCGCCCGGTCCGCTCGATATTCACCAGTATGCTGTTGCACCATTCCGTGAAGCTCTCTGGTTCGGCCGCCAGACTGCCGTGATGATTTGCTTCGGCGAAAGCGCGGATGTGTGCCTCAGTCACATTGTTTGGCGCGATGTCCTTGAGTTGCCGAGCGTAGTAGTTCAAGAGAAACAGATGCACTTGCTCTCTCAACTCCGGGGCCTGGTGCTCCTGCAGGCTCTGGCGCATGAGCTGGTGCATTCGCCAATGCCCCGACGCCGGGTCCTGGTCAATGAACGAGAAGCGGCACAGGTCGGCAAAGGCAGTAAGCGAATAGCCGGTGTGGTACTCACTCACCAGCGCCTTGAACAGCTCGTAATCCCAGAACCTCGGCGTGGAAAGCACCTTGAGCGTTTCGACTTCAGGCTGAGTCAGGTGGCGCAGGAAGCGGTCAAACATCTCCAGCCGGGTGTGGGCGAAGTCATCCGGCTGCGGAGTACGATTGTGCCGTTCCTTGATTTCAACCCAGGTGTCGACGGCCAGGTCAAGAAAGTACGGCACGCCCTGGCTGCTGGTCACGATTGTGCTCTGAATCGCGGGGTCGTCGACCCCGCAGGCGGCCAGGAATCGCCGGGCATCGCTGTCACCCAGGCCGCCGACCAGGTGCTGCTGAAGGGCGCCGGCCCACTCCTCGTCCGCCTCTGCCCAGCGGAGCTGCTCCCGCCCGAAAATGACCCAGAGCACCTCGGGCAGTTGCGCCACCAGTTCCCTTACCCAGGCCTCCCGCTCCCGCAGCTTGCCTTCCACTCGTTCGGACCCGGATAGCGCATCATAGGTATCCAGGAAGACGACGGCCGATTTGCCGGCAAGAGCTGCTCTTACATCTGATGCCCAGTACATCGGCAGGCGTCCGGCAATGTCCAAAGGTTCCATCCCGACCAGACCCTTCAGTTCCTGGTGGCCCCGTTTCTCCCACCAGTCCTTGACCAGCAGGCTGCCTCTGACCGTCAGCACGCCCAGCCGGGCGACGATTCCGATAAACGGCAGGTCCTTTGCCAGATGAATAATGTCCAGCAGATGCACGCTGTCTTCCAGGAATGGGAAGTTGTTCTTGCTCATCGGTGTCTGAGGATGGGTCTTCTGCCAGTACACGGCATAGGCGATGTCAAAGGTCGGGAAGCCGACCTTGTACTTACGCTGGAGTTCCTTGCGCAGGGCGAACAGCGCCGTCTCCTGGTCACGGTACTGGGCCAGGTCGAAATCGAGCGCGGCAGCTAACACGTCCGACCGGCCGTCAATCAGCCGTTGCAGCTCCCGGCGCAGGCTGGTCTTGCCGATGCCGCCCACGCCGAAATAGACCAGGACCGTGTTGGCATCAGGACGGTGCTCGGCGAGAACGCGCCGGAACGCGGCGATGAAGTCTTCCCGGTCCGTGAACTGGCGCGCCGCCACCGGCCGGCTTTCGCTCGGCGTGTGCTTCGGTCTTATCGGCATGGGCGGCAACTCCTCATGTTATCAATATGCCTCCTGCCAAAGTCGAAGTCAAGCCCCGTTCGGTCAGACCGACAAGCGGCGCCGCGCCTTGCTGCCGGCATCCTCCGCTTGCAGTCCGCCTCCGCCAATCTGCAATCTGGAATCATCAATCTAGAATGAATTGACCCTCGCCGCGTCTTGGCAGTGTCATTCAGCCTTCGGCTTGTGCCGCAGCGCCTTGCGTTTCCGAGATTCGACCTTCTTGATGTTCTCGGCCGCAGGCAGGTTCTCGGGCATGACTTTGCCAATTGACCGTCTTTGCCATCTCGATCAATTCGGTGAGGTCAACGAAATGGTCCTTCCCGGCTCGACCAGAACTCAGCGCCAGCAGCAGTCGTCCGGCGAATCTGCTCAAACGGCGACGCGTGTCCATTGCTCGGTCTCATCACACTACCACTCACCTGCTACCTCATCAAACGATCTACGCCCTGCCCGAACGGGGTCATGGGGCGCAAGCTGTTAGCCGCAAGCCATCGGCTGTCATCATCGTCTGCCGTGCTATCAACTGGGAACTGGAACCTGCAAACTGGTCACTCGCGGCGAAGCCGCGCTGCGCCCTGACATCGCTCATAAACATGGGACTTGGCCCTTTGGCCCATGAGGTCGCGCTCATCGCCCGCCTGAAGCTAGTCGTTCTTGAGGTTCGAAGGCTTCCAGACGAGCTTGCCGGTCTTGTCGATGTAGCCTTGGTTCCCGCCATGCCCGACCGGCGCCAACCCCTCGTGGAAATCGTTGGCCTCCTCGCTCTGCGGCTCGATGACGAGTTTGCCGGTCTTGTCGACATAGCCCCACGTCCCACCGTCAACCGAGCCGTAGCCGTACTCGTCCAACTTCCCGCCAACGTTGACCGCTGCCAGTCCTTCGGAAAAGTGCTTGGCCTTGCCAAACCGCGGCTTGATGACGAACTCGCCGGTCTTGTCAATGTAGCCTTCTTTTCCGTCCAGCCCTACCGGCGCCAGCCCTTCGTGGAAGTCGTCGGTCTCGTCGAACTGCCGCTCGATGACGAGCTTGCCGGTCGCGTCAACAAAGCCCCACTTCCCACCTACAGCGCCGCCGTACTTGTCCTTCGCACCAACGTTGACCGCTGCCAGTCCTTCGGAAAAGTGCTTGGCATCGTCAAACCGCGGCTTGACGACGAACTCACCGCTCTTGTCAACGTAGCCCCACTTTCCTCCTGCAAAGAAGCCCTCCGTGTCCGACTTCGCGCCCACGTTTACCATCGCCAACCCCTCGCGGAGGTCTTCGGCCTTGTCGAACTGCGGCTCGATGACGAGTTTGCCGGTCTTGTCGATGTAACCCCACTTGCCACCTTCGACGCCAAATACGGAATGCGTCTCTCCACCGACGTTCACCGCTGCCAGCCCTTCAGAGAAGTCTCTGGCGCCGGCGAACTGCGGGTTGACTACAGGGTTGCCGGTCTTGTCAATGTAGCCCCACTTCCCACCCGCAACGATGCCGCCCTCGAACTCGCCCGAATTTCCGCCAACGTTGACCGCTGCCAGACCTTCAGAGAAGTCCTCGGCGCCGTCAAACTGTGGCTTGATGACGAAAGTGCCGGTCCTGTCGACATAGCCCCACTTCCCACCCGTAGCGTTGCCCCACTTGTCAGACTTCCCACCGACATTGACCGCTGCCAATCCTTCAGAGAAGCCCCTGGCGCCGGCGAACTTCAGGGCGATAGTCAGCTTACCGTTCGCGTCAATGTAGCCGCACCTCAAGCTGTCACAGACGTGGAACAGTGCGGCATGTTCCTGCTCTGGCGTCACGGCCGGCGTGCCCGCCGTCTGGCCGAAAGACAGCGTCGCCAACAGCGCGAGAGCGGTTATCAGGGCCTGTCTCATCATGTCATGTCTCCTTTGTTTGCGGTAATTCAATCTCAGTCATCCTGTCTTCTCCAATATCTGAATCTCTTCTTCCGTCAGTCCGTACAACTCGTACACCAGCGTGTCGATGGCACTGTCGGTGGTTGCGGTTTGGCGCTGGAGTGATTCCTGCTCATGCGGAGTCTTGGCCTTGGGCAACTGCTTGTGCAGAGCCTGCCCTGAGCCTGCCGAAGGGTCGAGCATCCGCTCCACCAGTTCAACCATTCTGTCATGCCGCGCGGCCAGCATCCTCGCTTTCGCTGAGCGTAGTCGGGCCTGAGGTGCCTGTGTCATTCTCCTTTGCACCCGATAGCACCAGTCTCAGGCCAAGGAAGTCATCAGGCTTGTCGAATGTGAACCGCTCAAGCACCTGAAACCAGACCAGGGACTTGAGATGACGTTCCTGTTCAGGTTGGTCGCGATTCTTGCTGAGCCAGTCAGGAGCATTCTTCAGGAACTCCTCAACCTGTGCGGGCAGATCGTTCATTGACCTGACGTCCACGTACCACTGTCCGCGTATCTTCGAAGAATCGCCGCCGACTGGGAGTGGGCTGTACTGCATGAGAAGACCGATGCTCGCAGCATCAATGACCGCGAGGGTTTCCCCTCCCCTGTCCTTGGATGGACTTTCGACGTGGACTGGGACAACCGGCACGTACACGTCTCCGCGTCGTATCCAGCCGATTTGCCGCTGGACGAGGGGCTCGCGCTGCGGGTCACTGTAGCGCGGTACGTAAGATGGATTGTCCCGGACGTACTCTGCCATGCTTGTGTAGGTCGTCAGAAGGACCGCCTTAGCCAGGTCGCGTTTGGTGCCGAACTGGGCGATCAGGGCATCTACGCTGCCGACGGAGACTTCCGTGCACCAGTCGAGAAGACGCTTGGCGAGAAACGCATCTTCTCCGCCGGCCACTGCCTCGCCCACGGCCTTCCCCCTCTGCCGGGCATCGCTGTCGGTGCGGTCAACGAACTCCTGTTTGTCGCGGAGTTCACTGAAACCAAAGAAAGTGTCAGCCTTGTCCGATGGGGTCTCGGTCAACCGCTCTTCATGTTTGCCTAGTTTCTTCAACAGTGGACGGAACCAGCCCCCGTCGGCGAAGCCTTCGGCGACGCCGGCCGCGAGCGCGACCACACGACTGGCCGGGATGGGCGCACCGGTGATTCGTGCGAGTTCGCTGTCCTCGAACTCCTTCTTCACGCGCTCAAACGCCTGCTTCAGAGTTGGTATCGCCGCCCTCTGTCTATCCCCTAATAGACTTTCCCCCGCGGCACCAGCCCGTGCCATCTCGTCGAGCATCTGAAGCAAGCCGTGCTCACCCGACACGGCCCACGCGAGCTCAGCGACGGGCTTCAGCCCCGCCTCCCCACCTTGACCTTCGGCAGTGAGCCGAAGTGCCTTCATGCAAAATACCCTGTCTATGGACTCTGTTCGACCGACGTGATGTGGTGGCTCTCTCCACAGGAGCGTATCCCAAGTGCCAGGAAACTCCGCCCTGCTCGCACGCAGGTA
Source organism: bacterium (assembly GCA_035505375.1). Lineage (NCBI taxonomy): Bacteria > bacterium. The sequence goes on from DATJQV010000069.1 coordinate 21,702, forward strand.
CGCGTCTGCAAGCTCTGACAACTGCGAAGGTAGGCGGTTCTCGATTTCGCCGTACAGATCGGCCCACAGAGTCTCATCGCGTTCGCGTTGCCGACGCTCTAACAGCCAACCCCCCATCCAGAGATGCATTACTTCTGTGCGTCCACGTAAGTCCCTCCGTAGGTTCTTCAGGGCATGCAGGCGCGCCTTGGTCCGCTGCAGGCTGGCATTTCGCTCAACTGATGGGTTCGCATAGTTCAACTCCAGTTCAAGTTCCTCCTCGCCGTATGGTGAGTCGTCCGCGACGTGTGTGTGGAGACCGTCGGCAGCGTTGAGCAGGTCCACGATGTCATCCTTGTGTCTGTAATTGCAGGCTGACCTGAGCAGATTCTGAGTCACGTTGAGCGTGCTCCTAATCGACCTTGTGAGCGCCTCCGGGATAGTCCCGGTGTCGTCCAGTGCGGCGGTCACGCGCCCAGAGAGTGCCCACATCACCTGCTTGATCCACCCCGCGATTGCGTCAATCACCTGTCGCCGTGTTTCGTTGTCCAGTCGTTGAGAGGCAGAGTCCAGCAAAGCGCGAAGGGGTTCGTTCAGGAATGACAGAAAGAGAGAGGGAGTCTTGAACATGCCACTACTTAGGATGATCGTCACACCCAGGAATCCAGTCTTGTAGATGCTCTCGGGGGACCTGGTGAGGATTGCCTCGTCGACGACGCGCCGAATGTCATGCAGTATCCACTCGGTCTCGTGCATCGCTGGCTCTGACTTGTCTGATCCATCTCGCTGGAGGTTATCTTTCTCCCAGTCCAATGCGTATTCAGTGAACGCGGATCCTAGCTCGACATACGTGCTGACGCATTCGTCAATTCTGCTCTGGGCACTATTGCGAACTGCTTCCGCAAGCTGGTCTCGGAGTCTCTCGAGAGCTGGCCTGAGCTCTGAGGTCAAGTTCTCGTACCTCGGGTCTAGCTTGAATGCCCGCCGGGCTAGTCTCCGCACCTCGGCCAACGCACGGGGATCGCGAACCAAGTCTTGGTCGAAGCTAATGACTGGGCTAGCTTCGTGTACAATGTCTCCGTATCCCGCCCTTAGGTACCTTCGTCTGTTCTCGGCCAGCCTGCGGCCCTGGCTGGTACCGGGAGTGGAGCCGGATGCCTTCTGCGGTTCCGGACTCGACTCGACCGCGCGAAAGGTGAATTCCGCATCGTTGGCTGCTTCCTCAATTACCCCAGCCAGTTCCTTCAAGACGCCGAAGTCCAGCTTGGTCACAAGTCCCCTCTCAGGAGCATAGACATTGTGATAGGCTGTTCCTTTCGGAGCATGCCGGAAGTAGACCAGTTCTATGCCCGATGCATCCAGGCTGTCCTGCAGATTCAACATCGCTAGACGCCTATCCTCTGATACATTCATGTGCCGCTTCAGGATGTCCTTCAAGAGCGCGGTTCGTTCCGCACGGAGGCGATTCCCGTCTAGGAGGATTAGCAGAAGTCGGTACAGAGACGGGACCATGAACAGGGCGAGTGCCAGCGGAGGAAGCACCTTGTAGGGAACGTTGCCTTGAACCATGAGGGTGGGGAATCCCAGCACCGCCCAAAGTGCAAGTGGATACACGGATCCAGCCCTCAGAAGCACACGCGTCTTGTCGCTTTCCTCCTCTCGGCGCATCCCAACGGAGATGGCTATGAGAAGAGCAAAGACGGTTCCGGTCAGCGCCGAGTGAATGGCCATCAACGTTTGACTGTCGATGATCCCATTCACCCACGTAGCGATCGACTGCAGTACTCGCACAATCAGCCCGAGCACTGGTGCTGCTGACCATGTGTTGATCCACGCGGCGTTCTCCGTTAGTCGATACCAAAGCGTCAACACTAGGATACCCACAGAGAGAGCAGCAATCATGGCGGTGGACTCAGGCTTGGGTAGATACCAGTGCATCCATGCTCGCCTCAGCCACGAAGGTTGAGCACTGCGTCGCAGCTGTTTGATACGTGCGCTGGATCCGCCTTTGGCTTCGCCAATCATGTCAACAGAACCTAGTACCCACCGCTGCGGCCAGTTGAGGTGACCATGCTTTCGGAAGCGAAGATGTCGTCTAGCCCTTCGGCTGAACTGGGCGTAGTCACGCCCGCTATCTTGATCGACTCTTCGCGGATGACCGGCTTGAAGACCCTTCGACTACGCTCAGGGCAGGCCCCGGTCAGACCGGCCGTGTTGGCGACGTCCCAGCCGAGGGATTCGAAGAAGGGGTTGAGGAGCTCGGAGCGTAGTTGTTCTTCTTTGTAGTCAGGGGACAGGAAGACCTTGCGGTCGCGGTCGAACCGCTCCACCGGGTCGCTGACTTGCTTCGGTGCAATCGGGCCCATTGCGGCAAAAGAATAGAGGCGGCACTACGCGAGTCAAGAGCAGGGAAGGGCGCTTCATTGGCGCTGCCGGTGTACGGTTCTGCACAGCAGCGGCCACATAGGCCGTTTCGGAGTGCAGATTATCAACTGGAGGCTGGGGAGGCTTGTATATGAATTAGGCTAAAAGCCGCCGAGGCGGACTTCTGGCCTATCCGCCTGAGACGCTAGGCGTTAGGCCTGTAGCTCGCAAACCCACCCCCTCACCCCCCACACCGTTCAGGAGACTACGGACAGGGTTGCTTCGTGCATCGTTCGGGAGGTTACCTCCACCGCAATTCCCGGATGAACCTCCACCGGAATTCGCCGGGTTGGTCTACCGGTTGCTCTCCGGTTAGCTTTCCGGGTTAGTCTACGGGTTGCTCCACCGGTTCCTCTCCGGGTTGGTCGGAGCGTTGCGGCCCGGCTAACTCCGCGGGTTGCCGTCCTCGCTGGTCCCGAGGCAGCTCCGGCCGTTGCTCTCCGGATTGCTCTGCGAAATGCTTCCGGAGTTGCTCTCTCGTTGCTCTGCACGTGTATCGCTTGGCCCGTTCGCGCCGCAGAAGGACGGCCGGCGTGGTGGTCGCCATGCCGGGCCTAGAGGCTTAGGAATAGAACCGCGAGGCCCGCGCAGCCCAAGCCAATGACGTGAGTCATCGTGAGCGGCTCTTTGAGGAAGATAAACCCGAGCACGGCCGGCAGGAGGATGTACATGCCTGACAGGGGCACGACGACCGACGCCGGTCCGCGGCGCAGGGCCAGGTAGTAGGCCACGGTCGCGATTCCGGCCAGGACACCGGCGACAACCGGGAGCGCCGCCGGCTTCATCTCACTGCGGGTCCGCGCGGTCAGCGAGTATGCGGCTATCGGCAGGAGGCCGGCGAGAGTCGTCCAGAACGCGACGTTATGGTCGGACGCCGTCCTGGTAGCGAGCTTGCTTAGGAAACTCCAGAAACCCCAGGCAACCAGGGCGATGAGGCAGAGCAGTCGGTAGTCCATGGCGTGATGCTATGTGGCAAGCCCCGGAAGTCAAACCGCGCAGGCCGGACCGGCGAGCCGCAAGGGACGCTGAGATCGCCTCCCCGGAACCGATAGAGGATTCAGGGATAGTTGAATCTGCTTGACATCGGGAAGGGGGTTGCTATTGTTCCGCCGGGCACGCTGGAAGCGTAATCGTTATAGGCTCGGTCACATTGCGAAGATTGCAGCCAGACTCGCGACCAGAGGTGACCCTCTTTCTTTTCGGCCCGAGCGAGTTCAGAAGCTAGAGGCTAGATGTCAGAAGCTGGAAGTTCCGACACCCTCAGCTCGACTGAGTATTCACCCCAACACAATCCACCTGATGGTGCTTAGCGCGACGTTTGAGGTTTCCACTCAGGGCTTCTGCGACGTCGTTGACGTCACACCCCAGATCGCGGCCATCGTCGAGAAGTCCGGTATCAGGAACGGCGTCGTCTGCATTGCGAACCCGGGTTCTACCGCCGGCATCACAACCATCGAGTTTGAGCCTGGCGCGGTCGCGGACCTGAAGGCAGCACTTGAGAAACTCGCGCCCGAGAAGGCGCGCTACCATCACAACGATACATGGGATGACGGCAATGGCTTCGCCCACGTGCGGAGCGCTTTGGTCGGTGCGTCGCAGTCGTTCCCGGTCAGGGACGGCGCGATAGCGCTTGGGACGTGGCAGCAGGTTGTCTTCCTCGATTTCGATAACCGACCGCGCCACCGAAAGTTGGTGGTGACGGTCGTCGGCGAGTAGTTAACTGAGGAACCCGATAGACCAGAATTCAGAAGTCAGATACCAGAATGCAGAAGTGCGGACGCGGAAATAGTTGACCACGGATGAACACGTATGTGCACCGTTGCGATACTTGGAATACGTCGGGACAAAAGAAAAAGAGAGTCACGAGAAGCTCAGTGTCGCGGCAATGTTTTGACCGAGCCGGTTTATGATACCGAACTTTCGTGCTCTCGAATATCTTAGACACACCAAGGCTCAAAAGGTTGCGCTGATTCTAGCGCCACCGTATTCGGGCCCCAGCCACAATATGGCCAAGTTCATATAATGTCAGAAGTTACGGATATTGCGGTAGTTGGCGGCGGGGCTGCGGGCTTGGCCTGCGCCGTGGCTGCAGGCCGGCTGGGCCTCCGCGCGGTCGTTCTGGAGCGAACCGACCGGTGCGGCAACAAGCTAACCGTGACCGGTGGCGGAAAGGGCAACTTCACCCACGCCGAATCGCCGCGACAGATGGCCGACCGCTTCGACTGCGACATCCGGCTCCTGATGCCGCTGCTGCGTAAGTTTCCGTATCAACGCGTGGTGAAGTTCTTCGCGGGCCTTGGAATCCAGGCCCGGACCGACGAAGAGGGCTGCGTTTGGCCCAATGGAACTGACGCGGCCGGGATCAGGGATGCGCTTCTGCGTGAAATAGCGGCGAAAGGGGGCGTGTTGAGAACCTCCTGCCGGGTAGTCGGTCTTGAGCCAGGGTGGCAGGTCCGCATGGCCGATGGCGGTACGGTGACTGCGCGGAACGTCTGCCTTGCGACTGGCGGGGCAAGCTATCCGCGCACCGGCTCGACCGGGGACGGTCTTGGGCTGTGTCGGAAACTTGGCCTGAAGACGGTGGAGTGGTTCCCGGCCCTGGCGTCGCTCCGGACGCAGGAAGACTTGAGCGAACTGGCCGGGGTCACGCAGCCTCGCGTCGAGATGACTCTGTCAGTGGAAGGCCGCGAACCCCGAACCGCGACCGGCCACTTCATATTCGCCCACGTCCATGTATCCGGGTCGAGCGTACTCAACCTCTGCGGGTACGCAGCGCGAGCCCTGGCCGAGCAGAAGCACGTAGTTCTGCGGGTCAACTGGGTTCCGGGCAGGAGTACTTCAGAGCTGGCTGATGACTTCGCCACCGCGCGGGTAGGCCACCCGAAGAAGCAGCTTGGGACATTCCTCGGCGCGTTCGTGGCGCGGCGGCTCGCCGCCAGACTTTGCGCTCTCGCCGGGGTTCCGGCCGTCCGCATGCTCACGGACCTGAGCCGGCAAGAGCAGCAGAGCATCATCCAGCAGCTCTGCTCGACCGAGTTCTCCATTGTCGGCACCGAGCCGATGGAGCGCGCCACGGTCACCGGGGGCGGCGCGGACCTGGGTGAAGTCGACCTGAAGACGATGGAGGCGCGACGTTTTCCGGGTCTCTACTTTGCCGGTGAGGTGCTTGACGTCTGGGCTGAAACCGGCGGTTACAACCTGCACTTTGCCTGGGCGACAGGCATTCAGGCCGCGGAATCGGCCGCATCCAGGCTGGGACACGGAGACACACGGCCGTAGTCAAGCTCGGGACACGATCCGAATTGCACGGAGCAATTCGGTCATGTCCCTCCGCTACCTGAGGACGACCAGCTTCGTGTTGTAGGTGTCCCTGCCGTCGAGGGTCAGCTTGACGAAGTAGACGCCGGCGACAGGTGGAGCAAAGGTGAAGCGGTGCTCGCCCGGGCCAAGCCTGCCATCCGCCAGATTCGTCACCACCCGGCCAGTCTGGTCATACACCCGCAGCGTGGCCGCACCAGAGCCGGCAGTACCGAAACTGATCAGCCCGCCGCGGCCAACGGTCAGCGCCGCGCGCAGCGGCCGTGACAGCACCGCGTACGGCGGCGCCTCAACTGCGAGTCCGTTACGGGTCCTGACCTGCATCGAGTCAATCTTCGTGTTGCCGGTGATATCGCTCGCGCGTACGTAAACCCAGTAGGTCGTGTCGCCCACCAGGCCGGTATCCCAGTTGCCGCTCGTGTCGGCAGCATCGATAATCGAGTCGCCGTCGGTGTTGGTGACGATGAAATAGTACGCGCGGTAGTCGTAGTCGCCCTGCGACTTGCAGGTGTTGTCGGCCTTGTAAACGACGTTGACCAGGGAACCGTCGAGCGTATTCGAGAACTGCACGCCGATTCTCCACGGGACCACGACCAGCCCGTCTTCCCGCTTGATTGAGTAGTCGATTTCGTAGGGCGCGAGTTTGTCCCAGGTCGCGTTGCCGGTCGTCGTGCCGGTCTTGTCGTATGCCTTGGCGATGATGTCCACCTTGCCGACCAGGCTGTCGGGGCTGACGTAGCTGTTGTTCCGGTTGTCCCGGCAGAAAGCGAATTTCTGGCTCGTGCGGGCGTTCTCGATTACCGGGGCTACCGTGTCGGTGTTGGGCCGAATGATGGTCAGCGGGTTCTGGATGAACGACCAGGTGGGATTTGGAAACCGCTGCCAGGTCGCACCGGTATCGGAAATGCGCGCGAAGTGGCAGTGGTCGAATCCGGTTACCGGCCACGGCACGAGATACCCGATGGAGTCGCCTGCCTGGACTTCGTCGCCGAGGTTGCGGTGCCAGCGGGTCGAATCGATGTGGGCGTAGAGCCAGCCCTCGGCTCGGCCGGTGAAGCTGGAATTGGTGTCGCAGATGGCAAGGCGGTAGTGGTATTCGGCCTGAATGGTACCCCATGCCTTGACCCAGCCGTGTCTGACCGCGCTGACCCGGCGGCCCTGCGCGCCGGGCGTGATAACGTCAATGCCGTTGTGGAAGTACGCACTGGTGCTGACCGTGTCGTAGTGCTGGTAGTTGCCCCAGTTGTTACCGAGCGGGTGGACCGAGTCCAGCGGTACAAGCGGCCAGTTCGTAGCAAGGGCAGGGCACGCCAGCACGACGGCAAGGGAAGCGAATACGACGATGGTTCTCAAGACAGGTTTCCTTTCGCAAGACGACAGCGTGAAATCTTAGGACGGCATCGCGGCGGTGTCAAATCACCTACAACCCGCGCAGGTACTCGGGCTTGAAACGATGACGCCGGATTGCCTGAGTCAATTCGTCGACCAGTCGTTCCTTGTCTTTGGGCAGGCGGCCGGCGAGCGGCACGTAGTTCGAGGCGTGGTTGGAGCGGAAGACCGTCGCTTTCACTTCGACGTTCTCCAGGAACAGCCTGAGCTCGGCTGCGAATTCTGCCGGCTCGGGCAACTCGAACTCGCCGGACTCAAGCTGCCGGGCAAGCGGCGTGCCGGGAACAACGGTTACAGTCAGGGCTGACATGTAGTTGGGGTTCATCTGCGACACAGCTTTGGCGGACTCGACTGCGTTCTCCCGCCAGTGTTTTCGGCCGCCGAGCCCGAGCAGGAAGATGACCGATGACTTCATGCCGGCTGACATGCCGTGCCGGACACCGGCTACCATTTCGTCGGCGGTGGCTCCTTTGTCTATCTGCTTTAGGATCGCATCCGAGCCGGATTCAAGCCCGAGGTAGAATATCGAGAGCCGGTGAGCCACGAGTTCCTCCAACTCCGCGATGGACTTCGAGACAAGGTCACGGGCGTTGGCATACACACCAACGCGCTGCAGGTCCGGGAACGTCTGCTCGATGGTGGTGAGAATCTTGAGCAGGTGCGGCATCGGCAGGATGAGCGCGTTGCCGTCGCAGAGGAACACGCGCCTGACATCGGCGCCGTAGTACTTGCGCGCGGCGGCGATATCTTCGAGGACCTCCTTGAGCGGTCGCACGCGGAACTGCTTGTCCCGGTACATGGCGCAGAACGTGCAGCGGTTGTGCGAGCAGCCGATGGTGACCTGCAGCAGCAGGGAATCGGCCTCAGAGGGCGGTCGGAAGATGTTGCCGACGTAGCGCACGCGGTATTAGCTCGCGAGATTCTACACCCGGTCGCAGTTGTGGTCTAGCCGCACGGCCGGAGCGGATTGCAGCCGCTTGACCCGAGAGCCAGCAGGACTAAGATGGACGCGATGTTCGAGTCTAATCCGGACTTCTCCGCACGAACTCTTGACCTTGGCCCGGAGGTGGTGGACGGCCTTGAGGTGGAGCGGCTGCGCCGCATCCTGGCGGCCAAAGAACCGGCATCGTCTCTGCTGGCGCTGTCGAGCGAAGACCTGCTGGAGCGGCTCGGTGTGCTGGTGCGCAACGGCGGACCGCGGCTGACGGTCGCCGGTCTGTTGCTCGTCGGCCGGGAGGACGTGCTCCGCCAGCAACTGCCCGGGCACGAGGCCATTTACCTGCATATGAAGAGCGACACCGAGTACGACAAGCGGGTAGACTCGGCCCGTCCGTTGCTCGCGATACTCGAGCAGTTCACGCAGGCGCTCGAATCCTGCAACCGCATCTACACGCTGAAACTGGGGCTGTTTCACTTCGAGATTCCCGACTTTCCGGATGATGTCCTGCGCGAGGCGCTGCTCAACGCGTTCGTCCACCGCGACTACAACCTGACCGGCCCGATCTACCTCCGCCATTTCCAGGACCGGCTCGAGATATCGAGCCCGGGTGGATTCTTCGGCGACGTCAACCCGCAGAACATACTCGGGCACGAGCCGGTATCGCGCAACCGCCTGCTGGCCGAGAGTCTGCAGAAGGCCCGGATGGTCGAACGCGCCGGCATGGGCGTCAAACGGATGTACCACATTCTGCTGTCGTACGGCAAGGAGCCGCCGAGTTACGAATCCGGGCCCGACTTCGTGCGCCTGACCCTGCGCAGCGGCCGAATCGAGTCCGCGCAGGGGAATCGTGACGAGGCGGGAATCGACGAGGACTTCGCCCGCTTCGTGGTCAACCGCCACCAGGAGGGCCGCGAGCTTACGCTGCATGACCTGCTGGTATTCTCGTTCCTCAAGCGCAACCGCGAAATCGACCTCGCGGATGCGGAACGGATACTCCAGCGCAGCGAGAACGAGGCACGCGAGACCCTTAGTTCGATGGTCCTGCGCGGGCTGCTGGAGCCGTTTGGGCAGAAGAAGGGCCGTGTCTATCGCCTGTCCAAGGCAGTCTATAACCAGCTCAAGAAGAGCGTGAGTTATTCGCTCTTCCGCCGGGCCGAGGCGGCGTTTGCCGAGACCGCAATCATGGGCTACCTTGAGGACCTTCCGGGGCCGGAGGATAAGCGGTTCATCACCAACGAAATCGTCCGCACGCTCCTGCGGGTAAGCCCGGCCCAGGCCGGCTACCTGCTGTCGAGCCTGGTCAAGAAGAAGCGGCTCGTCCTGCGCGGCTGGGGCCGCGCCGCCAGATACTACAAGTCCAGCCAGCTATCGGTCTTCTAGGACATTGGGACCGCGGGAGCGATGCTCCCACACTGCGTAACAGAAGGCACCCTCGGGAGAGGGCACCAGCGCTTGAGCGGCTCGGACTACTTTATCGTGGCGGAAGTCAGTGCCGCGTCGTAGACCGTCCTCTTGCCATTCGCCGTGTAATCATAGGACACCTTGACCATACCGGTGCCCCGGGCAAACCACTCGTAGACGTCTTCGGTCACGCCCCCTGCGCTTGAGGTCAACTTCACCTTCCATGCGTCCCGGTAGACCCCGGCCGGCACCCTGACGTCCTCCTGGCCGACGACCGTCGCGGTCGCGGAACCTTGTGTCCACGTCTGACCCTCAGCCGGTGTCGATCTCATCATCGGCACTCCGACAGTGTCGCTGAGGTCTGCGTACGAAAAGATGGTATCACCGACCTCGGTCACGCAGAAGTAGCTGGTCGTGGTGATGATCGTGTCCGGTGCCCGGTAATGGTCCGTCGCGTCATCCCTGAACTTCGTGACCTCCCTGCCGTTGAACAGGTTGGCCTTTCCCAGTGCGGTCGTGGTCTGGGTGCCGGTTATCGAAGTGTCGAGGGACGCACTGGTGGTACCGTGCAGAGTGCATTCGGACATGTTCCAGGCGCTGCCGACAGTCATCGGGTATATCGGACCGGTTGGGGAAGTACAGCTCATGCCCAGAAAGGCAATGGCCGCGACGGCGAAGACTGCCGGCTTTGTCATTGCCATGAGGGTGCCGCTCCTGACGGCGGTCGGGTGGGTGTCTGGCCGCGAGTCAACTCGGACACAGACGGGGTGGGTCAGACTTCGGCTGAGCGCTCGCGGCGGCTGAGTCGGATGCGGCGGGACAGAGTTCGCTCGCAGAAGCCCTGGTCGCGATGGAAGCCCTTCTGTTCGAGTTCGGTCCTCATCAGATCGGCAAGGTCAATGATGTACCAAGCCGGCTTCACGTCGCGCGTCCGCCAGTAGCGCTCCACCCACTCCAGTACGACCTTCCGCTCCACCGGGCTCGAGTGGCTCCAGGCCGCCTTGACCCCAAGCGCGCGCGCCTGGGCACGGATCCGGCCGTAGATCGATGCCATCGAACGCCGCACCGGGTAGATGGGCCGCGGCCCTTCCATGCTGCGCCGAAGCTTGGCGAGCGGTGCGAGGCACGCCTCGGCTGCGGCGGCGGCGTTCTTGTGCTTGCCATCGGCGACCGCCTGCGCGTACCGGTTGATGATCCGCATCTCCGCCGGAGTCCAGCTCGGCGGGCGACGGTACCGCGACCGGAAGCGCGGTGGTATTCGTGCCAGCAGCGCCCGGTATGTCGCCTCCCAGGTACGCGCGTGACCGCTGCCCGTGCTCGCGCGAATGCGCTCGATCTCGGGCAGGCAGACGGTGGCCGCGTACCGCGGCGACGCCAGTTTGCCGGCGATGACCAGTCGAACGTACCGGTCCAGCACTCGCAGTTCGGCCTCGGTCCAGACGGGCGCCGGGCTGGTTGCAGATTTCTTTCCGGGATGTGTTGACCTATTCATCGGTTACATACAATGGTAGTGCTGTAACACCGGAAGTCAACTCAGGAAGAGGCCCGCTGAAACGGGCATTGGCGCCACGGAAGCACCATGGAATCAGGGTCGAAGCTCGAAGTCCGGATGACGATTGCGGCGCGAATGACCAGTGGCTCAGGCTTCGGGCTTGAATCGGACTTCGGGTCCAGCGCGTGTCGTCGTGGCCGACTGATTCAGGGACAGGCATGTTGTGACGTGGCGGGCGGGTGCATGGCACCCGCCCGCTCTGTTTGGCTCGGTCCAGCGGCTAACGACCGCCTCGGTTGCCCCGATTCTCGGGGCGCTGCCCGTAAACGGGCGACCTCCGCGGTCAGCCTTAGGGAAATAGCTACCTGCCGGGACTCATCGGCTATCCCGTGTCGCGGAGTCCATGTTGACCATGAGGAGACCGGATGCGGAAGGTACCAATACCGGCTGCGACCATCAAGAGCACGGAAACGAACCTGTGCCAGGACCGAGAGGCAGCAGGACAACGGCGACCCGTGCTCCTGCCCACACCGGCATAATGCTACCTCCGACCACGGCTGGGTGTCAAGAGTGGCACGAAAGAGCGCGACTGGGAACGGAGAGAACCGTGTGCAGAATTGCACGCCGGCCCACCCGACAGTGACGAACGCAGCTGGAAACGGGCATCAGTCCGCCGCGCTCGAACAGTGGCCGCCGGGCCGCAGGCTGCCCGCATCCTGAAGGCCGCCCGAACGGCTTGACTTACGGCAGGCGGCAAATACACTCATTAGTAATGGTTCCGGGCCGGCTGAGCCGTGCATTTACGGTCGCGCCGGCCCGCAGCCATTCCCCATAAGGAGAAACAATGCCACAAAGATTAACTGTATTGCTATGCTGCTGGGTTCTGCTCGGAGCCGCGACTGCCCGGGCCGAGTTACACCGCCTCGGGTACATCCACGAGGACCTCGACAAGCTCGCGCCTGAGCATCAGGTCAAGAGCATACCGGTGCCGCTGGGTGCTGCGTCTCACTATAGCCAGAAGGTGGTGGACCTGACCAGCCAGATGCCGCCGGTCGGAGACCAGCAGCAGCAGGGCTCCTGCGCCTGCTGGTCCTGCGTTTACTATCACCGGACCCAGATCGAGTACCACGAACGGCACTGGGACCTGACCGACCCGAATCACCAGTTCAGCCCGGCTTTCGTCTACAACCAGGTCAACGGCGGCGGCGACAACGGCTCGGGTTTCAACAACATCCTGCCGCTCATCTGCGACCAGGGAGTGTCGAGCCTGGTCGACTGCCCCTACAATGACGGCGACTGCACCAGTTGGCCCTCGGAGTCGGCGTACTCGCACGCACTTCCTTTCCGCACCAAGACGTGGGCATGGTTCCACACCTACGACACGACCGGCATCAACATGATAAAGCAACTGCTCGTCAACGGCAGCACCGCGTCCCTCGCCATCGGTGTCTGGGGCAACTTCGACAACATCGCCTCGTACAACTACATGTACTGCGCGTCCGACCGGGAGGGCACGAACCGGGGCGGACACATGATAACGTTTGTCGGCTACAACGATACGCTGCCGACGCACGACGGGACCGGCGCGTTCAGGATGGTCAACTCCTGGGGCACGGGCTGGGGTCAGGCCGGCTACTTCTGGATGTCCTACCAGGCGGTTATGGACAGCTTCCTCAGCGGACGGGCGGTCGGCTACCTGACCGACACGGTCGGGTACGTACCGAAGCTGGTTGCGCGCGTTCAGATCAACTACCCGGCCCGCGACAAGGTGGGGCTCAAGTACACCATCGGCACCCGCACGAATCCCCTCTGGACGAAGACGTTCCGCAAGTGGCGCAACGCCAAGACCGACCATCCGTTCCCGGCCAATAACATGGTATTCGACCTCACCGACGGCTCATCGTACATCAAGAACGGCCAGACCGACTCCATCTACTTCATCGCGTGGGATTCCACCGGGTACGGCGACTCCGGCGCCGTTGCCAGCTCCTCGGTTCAGTACCTTGACTGGGGCACAATCTTCAACTCGGGATCTACTCCTCTCACCATCTGGGATGACGGGAGAGTGCTGGCCGCCGGCCACCGAATCTGGGAGACCAACAAGGACGTTACTGCCGACTGGATATTCTCGCCGACCGGGATCGTCGAGCCGGAAAGCTCCTACGTGCCGCGAGTCGAGGTCCGGAACAACGGCCAGAACGCCGTCACGTTCCCGGTCCGGCTCACCATCAGCACCGGCTACGCGGACACGGTGCAGGTGACGAACCTCGCGCACGGCCAGGCGGATACGATTGCCTTCTTACCCTGGGTGGTTCCTCCGCGCTGCACCGCCGCGGTCCGGTGCTCGACCGCTCTTACCGGGGACGAGAACCATCAGAATGACCTGACCACCGCGGTGGCCTGGGCCAGATACCACGACGTGGGCGTGACCCGGATCATCTCGCCCGGCGACACGGTCGACTCGGGATTCGTCGTCCATCCTCAAATCCAGGTCTGGAACTACGGCACGCAGACCGAGGCCGTCATGGCGACGTTCCGCATTCCCGACGATGGCTACTCGCGTGTCTCGCAGGTATCGATTCCCTCTCATCAGGGAATACCAATCACCTTCGCCACCTGGGTTCCCAAACTCGTCGGCAGCCACATGGCCCGGTGCTCGCTGTCCATGGCCGGCGACGCCGTACCTGCCAACGACACGATGAGCCGCCAGGTTGACGTGCAGGTCGCGGGCATAGCCGAGGGGAAATCGGCGCCGAACGGATTCCGGCTCGAACTCCCGCGCCCGAGCGTCCTCAGCCGGAACGTGGCCGTTGCCTTTGCGCTCCCGCGTCCGGCCGACGTCTCGCTGGCCCTCTATGACGCGACCGGTGCGCTGGTCCGCCAGCTCCGCCGCGGCAACACTGCCGCCGGACAATACCGGCTGAACTGGGACGGCACCGACGACGAAGGACGCCTGGTTCCGGCCGGCGTCTACTACTGCCGTCTCAAAGCCGACGACCTCCTCTCCACGCAGAAACTCGTCGTACGGCGGTAACGGGAGACTAACTTACACTCAGGGGCGGGCGCTTGGCCCGCCCCTCTTTTTCAAGCCCGCGCTTCGCCGCGGCCAATCTGGAATCTACAATCGAGAATCTGCAATGGGATGGCTGGTCGGTTCGCGGCGCAGCCGCGGCCAATCTAAAATCTGCAATCCAGAATCTAAAATGGATTGATGGGCGGGGCGGCAGGCCTCAACAAAAGAGAGTCACGATCAGTTCAGTATCTCGGCATTAACAGATTGCCGGTTAAGTGATACCGAACTACCGTGCTCTCAACATGTAAGACGCAGCCGGCGGGCAAATGGTTCGCGGGCGGGCAGGGATTTCAATCCTCGGGAAACCAGACTCCGGTGCTGTGCCGCCTCGGCGCGGAACGACCGACTGCGCCCCGCTCGGGCACGAACACACCGCAACCCATGCGGCGGCCGGGCCCTACCCCAAGCTCCTGCAGCCTCAGCGACTCCTCCGGAGATAGCCCCCGCGCCAGCACTTCCCAGCCGACAACCGCAGTCTCGCCGATCTGCCGGAAGCGCCGCACATAAGGGCAGCCTGAGGCGGGGCGTCCGGTGTCGGACGGGCCTGCGTGCTCATTCACCTGCTTCCGGCGCAGGGCCGGAACCGCCCTGATGCCCAGGGCGCGGAACTGAGCGGCCAGCCACTCTTCCACCTCATCGCTGTAGCGGCACTGCTCGACGACCACGAAAGCGCTCACGAGACTCGCGGCCGGTCTCAATTCGGACCGGGTCGGCTGGCCGAGTATCAGCGTCGCGCTGCCGAACACGAGACACTGACCGGCCAGCGGCTCAAGCATCGGCAAAGCCTCGGCCCCAACGCGGAACGTGAGGCGGGAACCTGGCGTCAGGTCGAGAAAGCCGCGGTGAGGGTTGCCCTGAATCGGGACAATCGCCAATCCCACCTGGGCCTCCGCTGCCACCCACGGCACGGCGCGCGCCACAGCCCGGTACACGATATAACCATTATCGACGGGAAGCGGCGTCCCGCGGACGGGGAAACTCAGTTCGACTACCGGCATAGCTCATTATGGGCCGGGCGGCCCGAGAGTCAATCCGGCGAGGGGGGTATCCGGTCAGCTCCCCACGCCGGGTGCGTCGAATGGGCGTCCGCGTGAGGAATAACCTGCGTGACCGGGATTAGCGGGCGTGGATGTCAACCGCGTGACTTGGGCTCTGCAGACAAAGGACCAAGGACGAAGGACCATGGATTAGTTCCCGGCGGTTCCCAAAAAAGAGAGTCACGATCAACCCAGTATCACGACAATGTCTATGACCGAGCCGTTTAACGATACCGAGCTGCCGTGCTCTCAATTAGTAAGACGCTGAGAGCGGACAAACGGTTCGCGGGCGGCATCGGGGGTCCGCTGTGCGATTTATGAATCAGGACTCCTTCGACAGTATCCAGCAACCGGACTTCCCAGTCGCTACATGGACGAGCAGCTTCCCGTCCTTCATCCCGAACCGCCTGACCAGGGCTTTGACGCATCCGCGGGGAACCTGCTCATACGTCTGTCCGCGCCGGCACACCCTCACCTTCGGCAGTCTCGCGTAGGCGCGTCGAATGGCCCGCACCTGGGCCGGGGTCAACATGCGAAGCTCGTCGGACACTTTAGCCCGAGTCCCGTCCCGGAGAGCTCGCCACGCCGTATCGCGTCTCGTCGCCAGCTCCAGGTGCCGCGGGTTGCAGCACGGAGGACCGGCGAGCTTGTGGATGACCACCATTCCCTTGGGGATTGGCCCGTGCTCGCGTATGTACACCCGCCGGTGGACATAGCGGATGCCATGCCCGAAAAACCCGTAGCCTCTGACCTTGTGGCCCAACCAGGGCCAGCACTCGTCGTCACCACGCACGTCAACGAGTGCGACCAGCTTGTCGATGCCCCGGCACATTGCGGTGTAGAACGCGCGCTCCACTTTGATGGTGTAGCCGGGAACACTGGCCATCCTGGTGTTGACCGGCTTGTAGGGCAGTTGGGCCCTCAGTTGCCGGACACGCTCGCGCGACACTCCGACTTTCCGGGCAAGTGCGGCTTCGTTGTAGCGGGATGCCTTCTCGCCCAACGCGAGTATCCGGTCGATAGCTAATGGTGCTTGTCTATTCATGCCTCGGCAGAAGCCGGTCCTTCCCCGTGTCTCGATCTTCCGTCAATAACGGGAAAGATCCGGTGTTATGCATGGCTGGATTCTAGGACTTGCGGGCAGGCATGTCAAACCGAGGGACAATCTGGAATCAGCAATCTACAATCTGAAATTGACCTGCTCCCTGTCCCTTCATTTTAGTGTACCGCGTGATGTGGGCTGTGCAAACTATGGACCAGGGACAAAGAAGGCGCCATCAGCGCCTGCGGTAGATTTCGCGGCGGTGGCCGATGACGTGAACCAGCAGTATCTGGTCACCATCAAGCAGCTCGTAGATGACCCGATAGTCACCGACCCTCAACTTGTACAAACCGGCGAGGTCGCCGCCCAAGGCCTCCGGTCGGATTGTGCCGAGATTCGACGCCAGCCAGTTGATGCGTTGAACGATCCGACGCGCTTCAGGCCTATCCAGCCGCGCCAAGTCGCGGGCCGCGGCATCCAGGAGGCGAGCCCGGAACGCCACGCCTAGTGCAGGCCGAGTCTCCGAGCAACGTCGTCGAGCGTCTCGCCTCGCTCGCCGCTCGCCACCTTGCGCCGTTGGCGCAGAAGCCGCGCATGAAGCGCCCGCTTGACGGTGAGTCCTTCATCTGGGTCACCGAGCAGCTCTATCAGCTTCTCCTCGACCGTCTCGCCAATCATCTCCCGAAGCTGCTCCTTCGTCATTCGCGCTACGCTACTCATCCATCATGATACCGGAGCAGCGCGCGCCGGTCAAGGTGGATGGCAGCGTCAATGTGCAATCGCCAATCCGGAATCAACAATGGGTTTCGCGGGCGGGCGGGATTCGGCGGCTATCCTTCAAGAGTCCGACAAAAAGACAGTCACGATCAACCCAGTATCACGACAATGTCTATGACCGAGCCGTTTAACGATACCGGAATGCCGTGCTCTCAACTAACAAGATGCTGACCGCGGACAAACGGTTCGCGGGCGGGCGTGTCTGACTCGCGACCGTTCTCCGACTCGGAGTTTGACTTCCTCGCAGTGCTTGAATAAGCTCAAACCTGTGGCCATCGGTTCCAGAGCTCCAGGACAACGACGCTGCATCGTCATTGCGGGTCCGAACGGTGCGGGCAAGACTACCTTTGCGCGCGAGTTTCTTCCGCGTGACGCCGGCATCGTACACTTTGCCAATGTAGACCTGATCGCTGCCGGCCTGTCGCCACTGAGACCGGGCTTGGCCGCACTGGCGGCCGGGCGTCTGTATCTAGCCGAACTTGACCGGCTCGCCCGGGCCGGACTCGACTTCGCCTTCGAGACGACTCTCAGCGGTCTAGTGCTTGTGTCACGGCTCAGACACTGGAAGTCCGGCGGCTACCGCATCGAAATCATCTTTCTGCAACTGAGTAGCCCGCAGCTCGCAGTACGCCGCGTCGCCGCCCGAGTTCGGCAGGGCGGCCATGACGTGCCCCGCGACGACATCGTCAGGCGCTTCGAGCGTGGCTGGCGCAACTTCTGTTCGGTCTATCGGCCGCTTGCCGATGCCTGGGCAGTCTATGACAACTCCGGGGACGCGCCCCGATTATTGGAGAGGGGACCGTGAAGAACAAGAGCAAAAGCAGCGCACAATCGAAGGAGTTCGCCATACGTGTAGGCCGCGCCCTGCGCCGAGCCGCTCGACAGGCCCGTCGCACCGCGCGCGCCTACGGCACGCCGCTCTACGTCTGGCGGAACGGCAAGGTAGTCGCCGAGAAACCCTGACCGGTTCCTCCTCGGTATCAACACAGCGCAGGCTCCGACGCTGACGGAAGGGCTTCGCTCCGGAAACTCGCGGCGAGGCCACAGCTAATCTGCAATCGACAATCTAGAATCTGCAATGCCTTGGGCCGGGATGTCAACCTCCCTCGGGGTCGGCCAATCCAAAATCAGCAATCTAGAATCGTGAATTCCCTGGACGGGGCGAGTTAGGCGGACGGGCGGCGAATCGGTTGACTGTGCCTGGCGGGCCAGGTCTTCAGCAGGTCCGGGTGCTGCGCGCGTAGCCAGTGAACCACCAGTTCGCGGACGCGAACCGCCAATTCGTGCATTTCCAGCGCCTCGCGCTCCGACACCGCGCCCGCGACCTCGTAATCGCTCACATGCCGCTTCTTCTTCATCCGCTGCAAGAGGTCCACGTCCCGCCCCGGCGCCTCGATCGTGTGGCGCAACGACTCAACGAGGCGGTAATGGTGTCCCTTCTCGCTCGGCGACACGCGGAAGCCGGCAGCGGCCAGGGCTGCCTTTGCTGCCTGAAGAGCCGCATTGTACGCAATCGCCAACTTCCAGTCGTCGGACAGACCCGGGGTCTGGGCGGCCGCGATGTCGCGTTCGACCACGGACAACAGGTCGGCGATCTCCTCCGGACTGGTCTCGTGCCGCTGCAGCGAGCCGCTACTTACCCAGCCGTCTAAGGTCGTGCTCATTGCCGAATAGGAACAGCTTCTCGCGCCCCGTCACGCTGCGGACAAAGTGGTTGCCGGCAGCCAGCTTCCGGCGGAACTCCGCCGATGTGTACACGGTCGGGTTCACCTCCCGGCTAAGCCTGCGCTGTGCCGGAGCCAAAGTCTGCGACAACGCCGCGAACGACGCATCGCCGACGACCAGCAGATCGACGTCGCTCGCGCGGCGTTCCTCGCCCCGTGCTACCGAGCCGTACACGAACGCCACGTCGATGTCGGCGGCCAGCGGCGCGAGCGCCTCGCGCAGGACGTCGGTGACCCCGGCCGTCTTCACAACCAGACTCTTGAGTTCGTTGAATATCGGACTCGCGGAATTGGCCTGAAAGTAGACCTGCCGACCTTGCTGCCTGCGCGTCACGATGCCCGCCTCGGCCAGTTGCGCGAGCTCGCGGTGCACGCCACTCGGGCTGAGACCGGTCTCGCGGACGATCTGGCGCAGATGATATGCCTCGTCGGAGTGGCCGAACAATAGCGCCAGCACCCTCCGCCGAGCCACACCGAAGAGGACCTCACCCGGGCCGGCCGGCTCTGTTCTCATAGTGCGAACAATTGTACGCATAAAGTGAACGCCGTCAAATCGAGGTGACCGCGGCTCCGGCCTTGAGCCACCAGCCGCTTGTGCTTGAGCTTGCGCTTGAACTGCGACGGTAGTCGCCGCCGCCAATCTACAATCGACAATCCAGAATCTGCAATGCCTTCGGCCGTTGTGTCAATCTGCCTCGGGTTCGGCCAATCTACAATCGAGAATCTAGAATCCGAAATGCCTTTGGCCGGGATGTCAACCTGCCTCGGGCTCGGCCAATCCAGAATCAGCAATCTAGAATCGTGAATTCCCTGGACGGGGCGGGTCAAAGGGGCGGCAAGTCGGGTCAGCGCCGCTGGACTGCCGGCGCGACGCACCCTCCGCGGTGGTCTACGCCGGAACCGGTATCAGGGTGTAGACTCGGGCGAGGCGTGCGGCGGCCCTGACGTCGCCGGACCTTAGCGCCTCGCGCACGTCATCCAGCTTGTAGGCGTCCTCCAGGGTGAGGTAGGGTGACCAGCCATGGTCCGTCTCAACCAGTTCGACGTCAACCTCAGCCACGTACTCACCTTCGTGCACCAGCTTGGTTCGATGTCGGGTTCTCATGTCAACCTCCTCTTCAGGCCAACGTCCCATCGCTTTGGGTCCGGACGATAGGCTGTGACCAGAACGGCGGGACTCTTCTCGCCTTGCGGGATTCCCCAGAGCACATGCACTGGATTGCCGTCGCGGTCACGCTGCAGCACGAGCACGCATGGCCCCTTGGCAAACGCCGGGTAGTCCTCGACAGGCTCGGCGGCGGGCATGCCCGCGACCAAGTCCCGCAGCAGTATCCCGTCCGCCGCCAGCTCATCGTAGCCATGCTCGGACACCCGCACTTCACCCTTGGCAACAAGGGCAGCAATCTGCTCCAGAGTATCGGTCACCACTACAGGTTACTCCAAATGCCTGCATCGGGCAAGCTCCTCGTCGGGGCCAGGCGTAACCCCTGGCCCCTCGTTCAGGGGGTCAAGGGACAACGACGCTTACTGGACGAGCGAGTGGGCTCGCGGGCGAGTCAATTTGCCACGCGGTCGGCCAATCTGCAATCGACAATCTAGAATCTGCAATGCCTTGGGCCGGGATGTCAACCTGCCTCGGGCTCGACCAATCCAAAATCAGCAATCCAGAATCGTGAATTCCAAGACGGGGTGTGTCAGATGGGCATCCGCGCGTCGGGAATCCGCTACCGCGTCACCGTGATCTCTACGCCGTTGACATCGCTCAGAAACACGCGAAGTGTCCCGCGCGGTTCTCCGGGTTCAGTGAATCGGCAGGGTCAGGCGCCCGGTGCCGCGCGAGCGGCTGAGGCTGACATCAAAGCGGTCGAGAAAGCCGGTCTGTCCGAGAAGGCCTTTACTCCCGGCCGGAAGCCCGGTGAACCCTGCGTACATCTGATAGGAAAAGAAAGGGCCGCGCGCACCCCAGACCGCCATCGTCACCATGTGATAGTGCAACTTCGACATCTTTCCGCTCGCACTGTGGAACCCCGCGGTCGGGCATCGGCGCCAGTCGATGCCGAGCTCCTCGGCCAGACTGAAGTGGAAGACGCAGTCATCCGAGCCGGAATCGAGCAGCCCGAGCAAAGTCGCGGTAGTCCGGTCGCCCCAGCTCAAGCGGAACGGCACCATCGGTCGCTGAACCCTGCGGCCGGCTGGAAACGCCCGGCAGGGCTCAGCCTCGAACTCGTAGAATTGAAGTGGGAGTGACTTCACGCCCCGGCTACATCACGAGGGCGCACGATTCCAATGGAATCTGGGTAAAGACCGGATCCTTCACGCCGGCCTTGTCTGCACGCTGGGCCGCAGCCTTGAGCGTCCGACCCTCAGCGACCCGCCGGTTGCTGCGCGGGTCAAGGGCAACCCAATAGCCGGGCTTGCCGCTCAGCCTGATGGCCCTCGTGCGTTGACTCAGAGACCTACTCACGATTCAATTCTAGCCGTTCAGAGTCGTGCGTCAAGCAGACTCCTCGCGAGGACATCTGCAAACCGCTAAACCTGACCTCGCGGTTGTTCTTGATGAAGTCCGCCGGCATCTCGACCAGCCTGCATCCCAGTGATTCCGCCAGAGCCCCGCGCTCAGCCGGACCGCAGCGTGACCGAATAGTACAGATGTTGGGACAGACTTAGGAGATGACCGGGGGATTCGGAGAAGGGCTCTTCATCTCACGGCCGGATTCTAGGACTCTCGGGCGTGGCGTGTCAAATTGTGAGGGAGAAATTGTGTGAAGGCCCCGATTCGACCTTTACGGTGTACGAGCGAAGACTATCGCCCCCCTCCTCCACGTGCTTCCGAACGAGCCTCCGCAGTAGCGTCGCGTCGTGCGATCCTTCAGCTCCACATCAAACTCTTCGGACTGGTGGCGCTCTGTCACGACCGCTTTGGCTTTGAACCAGTACTCGTAGCGGAATCCGCGATCTTGGTGTTTGTCGTACCAATTGGGGCCAGCTATCGTCGGCCATGGACTCGCCTGACGATTACGGTCCACCGAGAAGTCGACAATCTCTGCGCGGTATTCGATCCAACCCACACCCCAGGAAGAGTGCTCTGCCCGTCCATTGCACGTGTATCGCTTGGGCACGTAGATGTAGAGGTTGAATGGACGCGGCATCTCTTGGAGCCTCCTGACAACCCAGCCTTGCACGCTTGCCGAGTACTGGATCGCCGTGCTGCCATGCTCACGGCAGTACTGTGCGTGGTCTTCACCGAGCTGCTTTGGACCTATCAAGATAACTGACATGGCCATCGTCTCCTCCTATTCACGCTCAATCCGTTGCGTTCACCGGTAGCATCCTGATTCTCGGTTCGGAGATTGAGTAGGCGCGGATGTTGAACGAACAGCCGAGCCGGGGTTCGTAGCCGATGAGCGCCCGTTTCGACGTCCGGTTGGGCGTGCGGACAGCGGGACGCACCGCGACAATCACGGCAATGGGCGCAAAGATGTCGTCCGCGAATGCCAGCCGGTCGTCAGGCGACACGCCGTGCGCTAACTCGTCGACGTCGGAGATGTGCGAGTGGAACGTGCCGAGTACTTGGAGATGTAACTTAAGCCCAAGCTCGTACCTCCGATCCGCCATCTTCACGACTTTGACGTCGGCGTGGTGACTTGCCCGCCTCCCGCCCCGGTACAACGCTGCCCGCTCCACCACGATGTGACGTTCCTTTCTCACGCGGCCGAAAAGAAACCCGACGCGCTCCTGTCTGCGCCTTCTCATCACGCCGCACAGTGTCCACCAACACATATCTTGGAGGACGCTCGGCCTGAACTCAACCGAGTCGGGATTCATCTTCCAGCAATACTAATGCACGCCAGGACGTCGCGTCAACAACATGAAGTCATGCTCAGTGATCTCGTGGGTGTGCCCAAAGAAACGCAGCCCCGGGTTGAGGCGGGCCTCTGGGTGCTGACCGAAGAAGTCCAGCGCGTCGTAGTACGGCTGTACCCGAACCGGCTCTTTCAGGTATACGTCCACATCTCTAAGGCGACAGACACGCGGATACGTATCAGGATGCGGGTTGTTTGGGTGCCTAGCATCTGCGGCGCTGGGGCTCGTCACTACACATCCATGAGCGACTACTCCTCCATCATCATCAGCATGCCTAGCTCGATATACACAGATTCTGTCTTCTCGCCTAGGAACATGTGGAATGTGTTCTCGAAAGGCCATGATTGGATCCGACACGAGGAGCATCCGAGCGATGATCTTGTCTGATGATACGTACACACCTTCTACTAGCTCGTCATTGACAGGCACAAACAAGCAGCATGTGACGGCTATCTCTCGGCGATTGCCCCTGATTGTCTTTCTCCGCAACTGATCTGCAAGTCTCTCCAATTCCTCCATCTGAAAGGTCATGTGTCTCTCCCTATTCTGCTGAGCGCTCTAGGTTTGGTTTAGGTATCTGCCCGCGACTCCTGTCGACTGAGGATCACGTAGTGACCAGTCCGGACGCGGGACCATATAGAGGAACAGCCGCGCCGCCAGACCAGCGGTTCGGAGGGCTCTTCTCTGGCGCGCAATGCCTAACCCACGCAGCCACAGGCAGTTCGAGCGCTAGACGGTATGCCGAAGTGGCCGCTTGCAGTTTTCCCGAACACGAAGCATTATCCCGCTTCGGCTCGGTTAGGTCTGCATGATCGCCGGCCGGGGGGTTTTCGGGACATCTTGTTCCACGTTCGACAATGTCGGACTTGGCTTGTCCTCGGGCTGGAATCCAAGCCGGGAAGCTGGGCGTGTCAAACGGGCGGGCAGTAGCGCGGCAGGAATCTTCCATGCGGAGCTTGTACAAGAACTCAGACTCGGCGGCGCGACACTACCATCGAAGGCGTCATCCGCGTCAGACGACCGCTACAGGTTGTAGCAAGGCAGGCACAGCTCGGGGTTTTGGGACAAGCTCAGTGTCCCTCTTTTTCCCGAGGGAGGTAGGCTGCGACGGGTGGTGGTCCCGAGTCGCTGAGCCGAGGTTCTCCGACACACCCCTAGGGGTCCGCTTACTGCTGCGCCGTGTCTGGCTTCTTCTCGCCAACCAGCCGAGCTAGAACCGGATGCCCAAGACCGCCTCAATTGCCGATGGGTACAGCGACACCGCCTGTGACCGATACGCATCATTGAAGGTATACGACATGCGTACCTCGGGGACAACCGTGACATCGTGCAGATGGACGATGGCACCGATACCCCAGTTACCGCCGACATTCACCGGTTGGAAGTGGCTTTCATCCAGCAGCACCGTGTAGACCCCGGACGATTGCGCATAGCCGAGCAGGATATCCATCCTTGGACCGGCAGTGATGAAGAGGTTCGCTAGCTTCAAGTTGGCAATGAACCGCACCATAACCGGCACGGTCAAGTAGTCAGCCCACATGTCATCGCGGTAGCGGCCCAAGAAATCGCCGTTCTCGTTCACCACATCCGTTTCTACGTACTGGCCCCGTTGCAGGTAGTGAAGTTCAACTCGCAGGTATGAGGACGCGAGGTCCACCATCACGCCGGCCTGTGGACCCAGACGTCTGTGGTAATCATCTGCGAGTGGAGTGTTCAGAGACGAGAGCCCTGCACCGACGACGATGCCTGCGCCTTCGTACAACTTGGCCCGAGTCGTAGAGACGGCCGCTAACATGAGCATTACGGCGACTACATTCCGACCCATGTCAATTACCTCCTTGAATGGCGCGCGATGGGATGCGTAGCACGGGGGAGTTTCGGAGACATCTTACCACGCTATCTCCGTCAGAGCCGAGGGTCCGGGTTCCATCGGACATGGTAGCGGCTTAGCCGGGCGTGTCAAATGGGCATCCGCGTTTGAGACATCCCGACTATGTGTTCTTCTCGACTTCCGAAAGGCTCAGCGTACTTGAGTGTAACATGGCCAGGTGTTCGTAGTCCAGGTAACGCACGCGGGTCCGTAGCGGCTCATACACTGTGCGGCCGATGACGTCTTCGAACTGGCGCCGTCGGGCAGAGTGCCCCACGGCAATCATGTCTACGCGGAAGTCAACCAACTCCGAGAACTTCTCGAATGCTCCCCGGAAGTCGGTCGTATGCTCGATTTCGATGACGCTGGCGGGAAACCCTCGGGAGTTGAACCACACGGCGTCGATCATACGGACGGAACGTAGGACGCGGTCATAGGTGAACTCAGGGATGCTCGTCGTGTCGGCGATTTCCTTCAGCGGACGTCCGGCGCAGAGACGGTTTCCATCCTGCGCGGGGACGTAAGTCTGATGGCCTTTGAGATGTCCAAGCTCCAGAGCAAGTCCTTGATAGTAGGAATGGGAAAGCTCTGCGCCTTGCGTGGTTCTGTCATCGGGATTCTGCATCATCGCACGGATGTCCTGCGGCAGGCGGTCGCGGCACTCACACAGCGCCCAGAGGCCGGGTTTGACCTTGAAGAACAACTCGGACTGCTGCACGATGCGCCGCATGGACGCAAATGGGGTCTTGGTCTTCCACTTAACGTCCTCGACCTCCAGCGCGTGTTCGTAAAGGTAGCGCAACGTTGCGAACCCGCCATTACGCCTCATTGCCTCGGCAACTGCGTCAATCTGCGTCTTCATCGGTCCTCCGTTCTGGCCGGCCTTCGGACTTGTGTCTCGGCCACGGTCAAATCTAGGCCGCGAACGGTAACAGTCAAGCTAGGCGGGAAGGGAGGTCCGCAGTTATGCCGGCCCGTCGTCGAGCATCGGGATTTCGTCCGGCAGGCCCTGCGGCAGTTCGACAAGACCGAGGCAGTCCACGCAGGAGTACCCGCGTTCAAGCCAGTTGGCGCGACCCGAAGTCTTCCACGAGTAGATGCTGGTGCGGTTCTTGCGCGCCGCGCCGCGCGCCAGCCGCCACTCCTCCAGGTGATAGAAGTCGGCTGTGACGATTGGTTCCAAAGCTACTCGCATCACGTCTGCGCCTTCTGACGTTGGTATGCAGCATCCAGGCTGAACTCGGCCCTACTGGCCGCGAAGTCACGGGCAAGCTCGTAGCAGTAGACCTCGTCGAACGACGTATCGCGCAGCCACGGGTTTTCTTCGGCCAAACGTTCGAACGCGGCCGAGGCCTGTGGGCCGGAGGCGATTCCGAGCATCTGGACGTTCTCAACGTCCGGCATGGCAGATTCGGAGCCTGGCTGATACGTGTACCCCTCTAATGTCAGGAAGATGAAAGCTCGTTCGGGCTTGCTCACAGAAGTCCTCCTTGCGTCAATCAACGCTGAATCCGGCTCGTTGGCTCAGACCGCGTACTCGTACCTGTGCGTTTGCAGAACGTGCTCTATCGCCGCTACCGCTCTTTCGGCTTCCTCTTCAGATAGGTCAGACCAACCGTGTTCCTCGGCAACGGGTTCAATGTCCCAGCCGAAACCATTCATGCTGTTGTAGGCACTCCAGCGACAAATTGATGAACCGACGCGCAGTTCTCCTCCGCCTACCCAGTCGTCAAACTGGTCCCTGTGATACAGGGACTCCACGATCACGGTTCCATGCATGCATTCTCCTTTGTGCGTAGGCACGCCGGGATCGTACCACGAGGCAGCTTAGAAGTCTACACTATAGAAGTAGCATACCTAAGAACCGGGATAAGTCAGAGATCAGAGACCAGAAACCAGATATCAGAAAGCCGGGCGTGGCGGAGCAAGGAGCAAGATGGAGCAAGCCAGAAGGCAGGGCGGCGGCGAGGGATAATTCAGAATTCAGAGAGCGGAAAGCAGAATGCAGAACTGCGGGAGGGCGACCTTGCGATGGTTGGCGGGCATCTACAGGTAGTGGTCGAACGGCGGGGCGCTGGAAAGATGGGTCTGGCGCAGGGCTGGATACCGTTTCAGAGACAGGAACTGCGGCTGTTACGAGTGCGGGAACGTGGGCCGGAACGGACGCTGTTTCGGGGCCTGGAACTGGCGCTGTTACGGACGCAGGCACGGAAGCCGTTGCGGCAGCAGGGCCGGGTGCTGTTACGGGTGCCGGGACAGGGGCTGGAACGGTGGCTGTTGCAGGTGCGGAAACGAGGGCTGGGACAGGCGCTGTAACAGACGCAGGAACGAGGGCAGAAACGGGCGCTGTAACAGGTGCGAGGACGAGGGTCGGAACAGGTGCTGTGACACGTGCGGAAACGAGGGCTGGGACGGGTGCCGCACAAGGGGCAAGGACTCCCCCAGCCGTCCAGGGGACAGAGAAGACCGGACAATTCAGAAACCAGAATTCAGAAACCAGAAATGCCCGAACGGGAACGACTTGGGACACGACGGCGGGGACGAAGTCAAAAGACAGAGGCCAAGAGCCAAGAGTCAGAACCGGGGACGTGGAACGACGAACGGACGGACTCCGGGTTCACCGAGAGGGCGAAAAGAACTGAAGGTTTAATGACTCTCGCCAACCGAGCGTAACTCAATTACTCTCGGTCGGTTAGGCACTATCGGGTCACGGAGAATCCGCACATAGGGGTCGCCTGGGGGCTAGCCTTCGAAGAAGGAATAGGCTAAGGTTAAGGCTAAGGTTAAGAAGCAGATTTGAAGGGAGCATTGAGAGGAGCTTTGACGCGAGCTTTCGACTGAACTTTGAAGCAAGCAATGTGAGAAGCGATGCGTTGAGCTTTGACGTAAGCAATGCACGAAGCGATGAGGCGAGCTCTAAAATGAGCGATGGAATGAGCTTTCGAAGAAGCTTTCGACTGAGCTTTCGGGGGAGCTTCTTGAGGAGCTTTCCGATGAGCTTTCTGACGAGCTTTCAGCACGGCTTTGAGCTACGTGCTTGGGGGTCGTGCGAAGGACAATCGAATTCAGAAGCCAGAGACCAGAAACCAGAATGCAGAAGTGGAGAGGAAAGGGATAGAGGGATAGAGAGATTGAGGGATCGAGTGGAAGGAAGCGGGCGAAGCGAGAAGCCAGAGGCGAGAAGCTAGAGTGCAGAGCGAAGCCAAAAGGCAAAGGCCAAAGGCCAAAAGGCAAAACGGCGGTGAGGCGTAGCGCAGAACTCAGATGTCAGACGCTGGAAGTCAGCAGTCCCGACGGGAACGAGCAACGATGGACGTGAGAACGATGTACGGCGGTGGGCGGTTAGGCCGCTGCAAACTGGCGGACTTCGACCTGGGTGCTGTTGCGCGCGGTCTGTTCCGCCTCTTTGAGCAGCCGGTCGGCAATGGCCTGCTCGACGTAGTCCTCACCGCAGTTGGGACAGACTTGAGCCGGAACGCCCTTGAGGACGACCGTGAGGCCGTCGCGTTCCAGCGTGGCAGTGGCCGTTCCCGGCCGGGTCTCGGCTTGTTTGCACACGACGCACTTCATAGCACTTCAGAGGTCTTCGGGAGTGAGGCCGCTGTGTTTGGCGATTCGGGCCAGCATCCGCGGGCCGATTTCCTCTTGGTCGTGGAAAGCGAACAGGAAGTCAGGCCAGCCGGGTCGGCTGAGCACGCGCTGAGACGTTCCCGATTGTCGTTTGATGACCCACCCGATGCGAAGCAATCCGGCGAGGACCCGATTGGCCTTGGTTGAAGGCCAAGCGCTCATGCAGGCACGGCGAATACTTCCCGGAGCGCCGGGATTTCCTCGCCGTGTTCAATTCTGTCGGCAAGAACCCGCAGGGCCAGCGCCTTGACGTTGGCTATCACCGTCGCCCGGTCCGGACCGTACGCCATGACGCCGGGCAGGTCGGGGACCTCGGCTAGCCAGCGTCCGTCGTCTTCTCGATCTATCTCAATCTTCATTCACGCTCCAGTCTCTCGTCGGTGAGCAGCATCAAGACACGGCCGGGGCCAGGGGGTAGACAACGTCGGCGCGCAGGGCCGCGGCGGCAAAGGAAAGGGCCGCCCTGATCGCATCAGCGGTCAGCCGCGGGTACGCCGTCAGGATATCATCGACCGTTTCGCCCGCTGCGAGCTTTTCGAGAATCAGCTCGACCGTGATACGCGTACCGGCAATGACCAGCTTCCCCATCATGATGCTCGGGTCGGAAACGATGAGTCTGTCATTGTCGGCCTTCATGGCATTCATCCTGAGTAGAGTATCGCCGGGTTCAAGACGGCTGTCAAGGAAAGTGCGCAGGGACGGCGAGGGGTCCAGGGGTCGAGGATTCCAGGATTCCAGCGGCGGAGGGACTACCGACGAAGTGAGATGTTAGATGAGAGATGTTAGATGGCAGAAGTGCCAAGGAAAGGGATCGAGAGACCCAGGGACAGAGTGCGCGGACGGCGGTGGGCCGAAGGAAGGTCAGGTCGGATCAGGCGCCGGCGACGAATTCCGCAACCGAACGACAGGCTTCACGCATGTCCCAAAGCAGGGCGACGTCCCGGTCTTCAGGAAGCATATACGACCTCCGCCGTCGAGAGAATCGCCCGCCGGCGGAACGGGTTGCGCAGGCCGGCACGCTCAACCAGGTCGACTTCCCGGCCGAAGATGTCCTTAAGGTCCTCACGCAGTTCGACCAACTCAAGCAGGCTGGGATGGACCTCCGTGCCGAACGACACCAGTATGTCGACGTCACTGTCGGCTCGGAAGTCGTCGCGCAGCACCGAGCCGAACAACGCCAACTCGGCCACGCCGTAGCGCCGGCACAACTCGGCAATCTTCTGTCGGTCAAACCTCAGTTTCGGACTCATGCCTCAGTGTAGCTATTCATCCGACAGAAGTCAATGTGGGACGAAACAGGCTTGCGCGATCATAGGTTCAGGGGCCGCCTTCGGCGGCAGTGATGAGTGTCCAGATGGCAGAGTGCAGTGGGCAAGAGTTAGTGGTCCAGTGGTCAGGTGGTCGAGTGATCGGCTCTGAGAATCTGTGTTCATCCGTGTTCATCTGTGGTTAGCCCTCCTGGTGTCTCTGTGTCTTGGTGTAGCTGTCGGTTCCGCCATAGTGGCCGGCGGCTTCCCGCCGGCGGTTGGCCCGCGCGCGAAGCGAAACGGGCGGGTTGCCCCGCCCGTCTGATTGAAATCCGGCTGGTATTACCAGCGCGTGCCGGAGCCGCTGGAGCGGTCTTGCGAGCGCCCGCCGTAACCGCCGCGTGAACCGCCCTCAGTGCGCTCGCGCGCAATGTTGATGGTGAGCGGACGGTTGTCCATCGAATGGTTGGCCAGGGCCGCAATCGCGGCGGTGGCCGCGTCGGCGTTGCTCATCTCCACGAATGCAAATCCCCGGGAACGGTCCGTGAACTTGTCTTTCACTATGCTGACTGACGACACTTCGCCATGCGTCGAGAAGAGCTGGCGGAGCTGGTCTTCGGTTGCGCTGAAGGGAAGATTCCCTATGAAAACGCGCGTACCCATTATAGAACCTCCGAACTTGTTGTGCTTGGGAATCGTCTGGATCTAGGAGAGCGGTGAAACGAAGCTCACGAACTCACAGGACCGGAACGGGACACAAGCGGCTGTGGGGCCATGTCTTACATTACGTCGGCGGCGAGGCCCCGGTTGCGACCGACTGCTGATATTAACCGAAAATTCATCCATGTCAAGTTAAGTTTTGCCAGCGTGAGAGTGCGGACGCCGGATGAATCAGAAGTCAGAAACCCGGCATCGGAGCTGCCGAGGTAAGTCGAGAGACAGGATCCGGAGGCGCCAAGCGCCGCGCCGGTCGGCAATGAGTCGAATCAGTATCATTCTACGCGCGGCCGAAATCCGTCCTAAGCTACGTAATCTCAAGTCCCTAGCCCCATTTCGCCCAAGATCTCCTCCCCCGCCCGGGGGATTACCCTGCAGATAGTAGACAGGATTCAGTAGACAGTAGACAGGGGGGTTATCTCCACCGCAATTCCCGGATGAACCTCCACCGGAATTCGCCGGGTTGCTTCACCGGTTGCCCTCCGGTTTGCTCTCAGGGTTAGTCTACCCGTTGCTCCACCGGTTCCTCTCCGGGTTGGTCGGAGCGTTACGGCCCGAGTAAGTCCGTGGGTTCCCGTCCGGGTTACTCCCGAGGCAGCTCTGACCGTTGCTCTCCGGTTTGCTCGGAGGATTGCTTCCGGAGCTGCCATCTTCGTTGCTCTGCACGCACTGCGCGGCGTTCTCGGGTCGGTCAGTTGCCGAGGCCCATCTGTCCGCGCCAGCGTTTCTCCATCCGCTGTCGGAGTTTCTCGTCTCCGACCCCCGGTAATGCTCGGCGCGATTGGTACATCAGGTAGTACTCCTGTCGGGTGAGGCTCGCGATGCTGTCGAGCGCTGTCCGGTCAATCGCCGTGTCCGGCGGCTGCTGGAAGTTCTGCCAGCTAGATTCCACGGACCATCTGCTTATGTGGTTCTCCAGCCGCCTCATCTCCGGCCGGAAGCTGTCCACGACCACCATCCGGCTCCACGTTGGCGCGTCCTTCTGGAGCGATGCATAGAAACGGTCCCATTTGTGCAGGCGCTGCCACTGGGCCCAGGCGTAAACGCCCAGCTCCGCCACGTTCCCGGCCAGCGAAACCACGAGCAGAACCATTACCCATCTCGGTCTCACCTCGCACCTCCATCTTTCGTGACCCCGCTCGACTCCGCCATGAGCATGGAGTCGAGATACGCCCGCTCCATCTTCCGCTCGAGCTCGAATTGGTCTTGGCGCAGAAGGCGGGTGGTCCCCCGCTCGAATTCGTGCAGCAACCTGCTCACTTCCCGGTGGGACCTGGCGATCCGGTCGAGCACGTTACTCACCCGCACGGAGTCCGGGTTCGGTTCTTCGGCAAGAAACCCCAGTTCCTTGGTCGCCGCGCTCATGGTATCGTACCATGGCGCACGGGCCTTCTCAAAGTCGGCAAGCGCCCCCCAGACCTGGCGTCTTGTGGTGCCGGGCTTGAAGATCCTGGCCATACTCTGCTGGTCGATCCGCCAGTCCCGGTACTTCTCCAGACCGTAGAACCCCAGCACGCCGGCATTGACGGCAAGCGACAGCACGAGCAAGAGATAGAGCCATCGATGTTTCACTTGTCCTCCCCGTTTGGCAATTCAAGGCCGACCTGCGCGAGCCGGTCGGCGAAGCTCTGCTGCGGACCGACCGTCGCGCGGGCGAGCGCGGTCCCGAGCCAGACCCCGAGCGCGACCAGCACGACTGCCGCGGCCCTTGCCCAAATCCGGCTCAGCCCGCGCTGTCCGACCGGGGTCGCAATCAACCACGGCCCGGCCTGCACCTGGCGCTGTCTGACCCCGGCTATGATGCGGGTCGCAAGATAAGCAGGTACTTCCGGTTTCGGTTCCTGGCGGAGCATTGCGGCGTCGCTCTTCAGCAACTCCAGCTCCTGCCTGCAGTTAGCGCACCCGGCCACATGCTCTTCGACTGCCCGGGCTTCGTGTTCGCTCAGGCAGCGGTCGGCCAGGCTTACGAGCTTCTCTTTATCACACTTCATGTTCTTCACATTCGTAGACACACGACTCCCGATTGTCTATCGCCGACGTCCGTGTCAGGTCCCGGGCATGCACGTCCTCAAGCGCCCGTCTGACTCCAATCCTCGCCCGGTACAGCAGCGAATTCACCGAGGCCGGGCTGCGGCCCATCGCCGCGGCAATCTCTTCGTGGCTCATCTCTTCGTAGATGGAAAGCACGAGGGCCGAACGCTGGTCTGCGGGCAAAGCCTCGAGCGCGCGGCCGATGCGCTCCGAGAGCAGGCGCTGCCTCAGTGCCTCTTCCGGCTCATCACGACGCGGAGCCGGTATTTCCTCAGACACCGGGTCCGACGGCTTGCGGCGCGAAAGCCGGTTGATACAGAGATTGGTCGCAATCCGGAACAGCCAGGTCTTGAAACTCGCCTGACCCCTGAATCCCCTAAGTGCTTCCCATGCCTTGACAAACGCAACCTGAGTCATCTCCTCGGCTTCGGCGCCGTTCCGGCACGTCCGATACAGGTAACAGTAGACCGAAACGTGGTGCCGACGGACCAGTTCGTCAAACGCCGACAGGTCCCCGGCCTGCGCCTGCGCGACCAGTTGCCCGTCATCCATCTCGTTCACAATCTAGTAGACACACCACCGCGCCGCATCTCTCGCGGGGACGGACATCCAATCGCGCCGGTAGGGCGCTTCCTTCTCATCGGCTGCCTCCAGCGGCGACTGCCGGGCGACGTACGGCCCGGAGTTGCCGAGGAAGTCGATGTCGAACCGGCGGAGTCGGCTCATACCGGCTGCAAAAAACGCCCTCCTGGTTAGAGAGGGCGTCGAGCCGGGAGCAGCCGTAGCTACTTGATGGTAGCCGAGGTGAGTTCCTGGTCGGAAACCGTCTCCGCGTTGCCGACCGTATGGTCGTAGTAGGTCCTGACCAGTCCGGTGCCATTTGCGAACCACTGGTAAGTGTCAAAGCCGCTGTTGCTCAGTTTCACCTTCCATGCTCCCTTGTAGGTTCCGGCAGTCACCGTCACGTCTTCCTGGCCGACGACCGTGGCTGTCGAACCGCCCTCAGACCACGTCTGGCCGGCAGCCGGGTCCGAGGTGATCAAGGGTGTGCCGGTCGTGTCGGTGGTGTCCACGAAGACCCGTATGGTGTCGTTCACCTCGGCCACATAGAGGTAGACGGTCGTGGTGGTGGTCGTGTCGGGCGTCTTCGTGTGCGTCGAGATGTCCTGCTTGAACTTCACGACCGCTTTGCCGTTTACGAGGGTGGCGTTTTGCAGCGCGGTCAGGACTGTGGTGCCGGTGGACGCGGTGTCGAGGCTTCCCGTGGTTCCGGATAGCATGTACGTCGAGAAGTTCCACACGTTACCGACGGTTAAGGGAAACACGGAACCGGCCTTGGAGTTGCAGCTCGTGCTCAGCAGGGCGACGGCTGCGACCGCCGCGAGGGCATACAGACGTTTCACAGGCATGGGACCTCCTTTGGGGGAAGTGTAACGAGTGCTGGTGTGATGTCAAGCCTGAGTGCCGGCCGGTCGGCCGCGGGGCGACTATTCGCCCAGATACGGCGCGGGATTGTGCAGGAAATCGGTGGTGACGGTCAGCAGGACCTTGATGCCGGTGGGCAGCACGGCTTCGTCCATATCGAAACGGTCGGAGTGGTTCATGGCGGTGATGCCGCGAGCGGGGTTGCCGCCGCCGAGGAACAGGAACATGCCCGGAACGCGCTCGACGTAGCAGGCGAAATCCTCGCCGCCGAGGTTCGGCTCCATGTCGTCGTCAACGCTCGCAAAATGCGCCTTCAGGACCTCGGCCGCGTGCTTCGTAAACACCGGGTTGTTGACCAGCGGCGGGTAGGCGGGTTCCGCGTCAAGTGTGTAGCTGGGAGGCCGGGGACAGGCCGACGAAGCGCCTGCGTCGGACTCGGCGCGGGTCTGTCCCCAAGTCTGCGTGGTACCTTCCCCATTTTCGCGGCCATAGACGAGCATCAGGCCGTCGAGATTTGACCGGATGGCAGCGGCGATTGTTTCCGAGTCGCGCACGTCATAGGCCCGGAATGTTCCAACAACCTTGGCCTCGCCCGGAGTCTGGTTATGCTGCATGCCGGAATGGACCTCCCCGAATCCGAGCACGTAACGCGAGTTGGGGCTGAGCCGCTGACGAATGTCGGTCTGGATCGTGCTGATGAAGCGGGCTGCAATCTGTATGGGGTCAATGTTGTCTTGCGGGCACATGTGATGTCCGGGCTTGCCCTTGATGGTCACCTTGAATGTGCGGGTCGCGGCCATGAACGGCCCGGCACGGAATCCGATTCGCGACAGCGGCATGTTTCCGAAGATGTGGACCGCGATGATTGCATCGACGTCGTCCAGACAGCCTGCCTCGATCATCCGGCCCGCGCCTCCCGGCGGCACTTCCTCGGCCGGCTGGAAGATGAGCCGGACGTTGCCCGCGAGCTTGTCCCGGTGTTCCTGCAGCCAGCGCGCCGCGCCCAAGAGAATCGCCATGTGCCCGTCATGTCCGCAGGCATGCATCACGCCCGCGTTCTCCGAACGGTAATCGCGGTTCAGACTGGTTTCGGCCTCCTGAATCCGGAGCGCGTCCATGTCGGCACGGAGCGCGATACGACGCGACCGACTAACCACGGATGGACACTGATGAACACAGATGGCTTTGTCGGGGACATCTGCCCGGTTATCCGTGTTGGCCCCCGAGGCCCCTGTCAGGCAGTGCATCGGTGGTTCATCTGTCCTTCCGGTTCCATTGCCGCGGATGTCGGCAATCACGCCGGTCTGGCCTGCCCGACGATTCTCGATGCCAAGCCCGTTCAATATTTCCACGATCTTGTCCTGCGTCTTGTGTTCATCGAAGCTCGGCTCCGGATGGTGGTGGAACCAGCGCCTGAGATTCCTAACCCAGGAGACAAGGCTGTCGTCAAGCTCTATCATTTCCGCCGCCATCCTACGCCTGGCACTTCGGGCAGAGGTAGCACGCTCCTCCGAGATAGGCAATCTTCTCGATCTTCTTACCGCATTGGGGGCAGGGTTCTCCTGCGGTGTCAGCCGACATGATGCGCTCGTATCGGCCCGGGCGGCCGAACAGGTCGAGCTCGTCGGACCTACCGCCTTTGGCGATGACCTCGCGCACGGTCTTGATGATGGCATCGTGCAGCGTGCGGCGCTGCGCCGGCGATAGCTCGGCAAGCGCATGACGCGGGTGCAGCCCGGCCCGGAACATGATGTCCTGCGCCACCGAATTGCCCAGACCCGGTATCAACTGCTCCTGCGTGAGCAGCCCTTTCACGCTTCGCTTCTCGCCTTCAAGCAGCTCGTCCACCAGCCCGGTGAAGTAGGCGAACGTGAATTCCTTGTCCGCCGGCGTGCGCCGCATCCCTTTGATGTACTTCCGCTCCCGCTCCTTGCCTTGCTCGAACAGCTCCATCGCGCCCCACATCTGGGTCGTGACCGAAAGGGCCGACGCGTCCTCGAACTGAAGCAGCAGGTGGTACTTCCCCGGCAGGTCCGCGCCGGGCTCGTGGTACAGCAGACGGCCGCCACACTCGCCGAGCACGAGAACATAGCCCGGTTCGAGCGGGACCATCATCCAGCGTCCCCGGGCGCTGGCGGAGCCGACTCTCTTTCCCTTGGTCAGGCGCTCGAACTCGGCCGGTTTGCGGTTGTACCAGACGAACTTGTGCGGCGAGTTACCGAGCCGTCCTCGCTCGACGATCTTGCCGCGCAGGGTCTCGCTCATCTGCCGGGCAAGCGTCGCGCACTCGGGAAGCTCAAACATCGCGCCTCTGCGTAAGCCATGCGGGCAGCCGTCCGTTCTCGACCATAATGCGAATCAGGTTCTCCATGCCCGCGAACTGGCGCATGCAGAGTTCGTATTCCTCCTCAGTCAGGTCAGCGGTGCGCGGATAGCAGTAGAGCAACAGGCCTTCTTTGTTGCCCATCAGTGGTCTCACGTTCTTGCACGGGAAATCAGCACACAGACCGCAACTCTCGACGCCATTTTCCTTCGCGCATGGCCGGGCCGTGCACGACTTGTCGGCCAGCCTGCCGTCGCTGCGGCACCCGTCGCAGCGGACGTTCTCGACAGTGTACATCTGATGGCCGAACAGCTTGCGCCAGCCGTCAACCAGCTTCTGCCGCACGGCCGGGTCATCCGACCGCGCCGCACACAGGTCGCAGTTGTACCCGCAGTAACCCGTCATCTTCTCCACCCATGTCTCCTTCACCTGGCTGACGAGCCCTGCTTCGCTCGCAGCTTCTCCAGCCGCTCCCGCTGGCCCTTGAACACCGACGACTTCCAGGCCGACTGCAGTTGTTCGCACGGATACTTCGGACAGCGCCCACAGTTTGCGACGCCCATCTCCATCGCGCAGCAACGCACGGGACACTGCAGGCACCCCTTCAGGCACCTCGCATCAATCGTCGCGCACCCGTCGCAGATGATGTCGCGACTCAGGTCTTCGTAGAGGTCCTCTACCTTCTGACCTTCGGCCAGCTTGGGCTGTCGCTGCTTGCGCGCCCGCTTCATACCGGACTTCAGCATCGCCTGGAAGAGGCCCTTCATGTGCAGCTTCTCGCCCAGCCGCGGAAACCTGTAACCCGGGCACTTCGCACAGTCAATGCCGCAGTAGGCAATCATCTGTCTAGCCATTGGATAGAATCGGCGGAAACCGCCGGAAGTCAAGGATTCACAGAACTGGACGAGTCAGAATTCAGAATTGCGGACCGGACTGGGCAACCACGGATAAACGCAGATGGACACGGATACAGGACCCGGATAATCCAGAAATCAGAGATCAGAAAGCAGAATGCAGAATTGAGGATTCGGAAAGGACATCCGCAGATTACGCAGATGGCGCAGATTGGCCGGCCAGAACCCCTGGCCCCAGAACCCGGCTGCTGTGCGCCGGATCAGCCGAGTCGCTTGCGGAAGCGGGAGATGGCGATACCGAGTATCACGCACCCGAGCACGAAGAGCGAGAGGGCATCACGCCAGAGACTCGCCATGCCCACACCTTTGAGGAAGATACCCCGGATGATGGTCATGAAGTAGCGCAGGGGCAGGAAATACGTGACAAACTGCACGATCACCGGCATGTTGGCTATCGGGAAAGCAAAGCCGGAGAGTTGCATCATCGGCTGCATGATAAAGAACTGCGTGGTCATCGTCGCTTCCTGCTGGGTCTTGGCGAGGGTGGAGATGAGCAGCCCCAGTCCGAGCGTGGCAATCTCGAACACGAGGCAGAGGCCGAATAGAAGCGGGATGCTCCCTTTCAGCGGAACATGGAACCAGAGCGTGGCGACGACCAGGACCAGCACGACGTCGACAAGGCTCAAGACCGCGAACGGCGCGAGTTTGCCGATGATGAGCTCGTAGGGCCGGATGGGTGTGACGATGAGTTGCTCCATGGTGCCGGCTTCCTTTTCACGCACGATGGCGAGGCCCGTGAACATCATCGTCATCATCAGGAGCACCATCGCCAGCACCGCGGGCACCATGTAGTTGCGGCTGCGCAGGGTCGGGTTGTACCAGACCCGGATCTGGGGATTGATGGACGGCAGTTTCAGGCTGGCGCCGCTTCGGCTGAAAGCCGCCAGCAGTACCTGCTGCGAGTATTGCCCGACAATGAGCGCCGCGTAGCCGAGGCCGATGCCGGCCGAGTTGCTTTCCGATCCGTCGGCAATCGCCTGAACCTGCACCGTGCGGTGCGCCAGGATGCCGCTCTGGAAGCCCGGCGGCAGGACCAGCGCGAGCGATGCCGAGCCCTTGTCCATGGGCCGGTCAATGTCATTGGGCGACTGAACGTAGCCGACCAGGCGGAACTGACCCGAGCTTGTGAACCGTTCGACAAACTGACGGCTGGCGACGGTTCGGTCCTGGTCGCAGACGAGCAGGGGGATGTTGTTGACGTCGAGGTTGGCGGCATAGCCCAGGATGACAAGCTGAATCACCGGCGAGAGGAAGGACATGATGAACATACGGCGGTCGCGCCGGATCTGGATGAACTCCTTGCGCATGATGTGGAGGATGGTCCTCACGACAAACCTCCGGAGAATTTAGATTCCAGAATCCAGAGTCCAGAATTCAGAGCGTCCGAAATCCGGACTTCTGAGTTCTGGTTTCTGGTTTCTGAATTCTGATTTCGTTCGGTCCTCACGACATCTGCCTTCTCAGTCGGGCCGTGCTCAGGCTGATTGTCGCCACCGCGAACACGAGCAGAAATACCATCTGCGGCCAGAAGGTCGAGAGCCCGACGCCCTTGATGATGATCGCCCGCAGAATCGGAAGGAAGTACCGGGCCGGAATGATGTAGCTCACGACCTGGACCGGAATCGGCATGTTGCGCAGCGGGAAGATCCAGCCGGAAAGAAGGAACGAAGGCAGCATCGTCAGCAGCCCGGAGAACTGGTACGCCATTCGCTGCGTGCCGGCGATGGTGGATATCAGGAGCCCCATGCCCAGCCCGCCCGCGAGGAAAAGCCCGGTCGCAAGGAAGAGCAGGAGCCAGCTTCCTTTCACCGCAACGCCGAAAAGAAGCCAGCCACAGAGCACGATGACGGTCGCGCCGATGAGGGAAAGGACGATGTAGGGCACGCTCTTGCCGAGGATTACCTGCAACGGGTGCAGCGGCGAGACCACGAGTTGCTCCATGGTGCCCCGTTCCTTTTCCCGGACAACCGAAAGCGAAGTCGAGGTCACGGTCATGAGCAGAAGAATCTGGACGATGATACCGGGAATCAGAAAGCTGGCGCTGTTGAGTTCCGGGTTGTACCAGACCCGCGGCCGGTAGTCGATCGGCAGGGCCAGGTTGGTCCGGCCGATGCGCACCAGCGCCGCGGTCGTGAGTTGCTCGGAGTAGGCCTGCATGATTGCCCCGGAATAGCCGATTACGGTCGAGGCGGTGTTGGAGTTGGAACCGTCAACGGCTAACTGGACGGCCACGTTGCTGCCGCGCGCGAGGCTGTCCGCGAAGCCGGCCGGCACCACGAGCACGACCTGCGCCAGCCCGCCGTCGAGCACCTCGTCAACGCCCCGTTCGCTGGACAGGTATCGGCTGAGGTCGAAATACCCCGAGTGCAGGAAGCTCTGGGCGAAGTCGCGGCTCCGGCTGGTGTGGTCATTGTCGAGCACAGCCAGCGGGATGTGTTTGACGTCGAAGTTCAGAGCGTACCCGAAAAGCAGCATCATGAATATCGGGAAACCGAGCAGCACCGCCAGCGTGCGCCGGTCGCGCAGCATCTGGCGCACTTCCTTGACTGCGACCGGGCGCACGCGGCGCACGCGATTGACAAGCCTACTGGGCATACTCAGTCTCCGGCGCAAGGATGAAGGATGGGGGATGAAGGCGGAAGGATGAAGCCCGATTTCCGACTTCGGACTTCGGACTTTCCTGATTCATCCTTTCCCGTTTCATCCCTTCCACTTTCACCCTTTCTGCGTTTGGTGCTCAACCAGGTCAATGAACACGTCCTGCAGGGACGGCACTATCCTGCCGACGCGCTCAACCGCGATGCCACGGCCCGCGAGAGTAGTACGGATGCGTTCGGTGCCGCCCGCTTCGTCCTCGACCCGGACGTGCAGCGCGTCGCCGAATACCGCTGTCTCCAGCGCCCACGGCTGTTCCTGCAGCACGGCGAGCGCGTCGATGAGCCGGTCGCATCGCACCTCGAGAATCGGCGTCTTGAACGTGCGCGCCTTCAGCTCCTGGGGGCTGCCGCCGGCAATCAGCCGGCCGGCGTGAATCAGCATGACATGATTACAGTACTCGGCTTCGTCGAGGTAGTGCGTCGTGACGAAGACCGTCGTGCCGGCTTCGGCCAGCCGGTCAATCAACTCCCAGAACCGGCGCCGCGAGACCGGATCAACTCCGCTCGTCGGCTCGTCCAGAAAGATGATTTTCGGCTCGTGGAGAATCGCGCAGCCGAGCGCCAGGCGCTGACGCCAGCCGCCGGAAAGCTCGGATGTCAGGCTCTTCTCCCGACCGTGAAGCCCGGCCATGTCCAGCGCCCACGCGGCCCGCTCCCGCAGCTTCGGGATGGGAATCCCATACACACCGCCGAAGAATGTCAGGTTCTCCATCACGGTCAGGTCCGGGTAGAGCGAGAACTTCTGCGACATGTAGCCGATGTTCCGCTTCACCTGTTCCGATTGACGGGCCACGTCGAAGCCGCCCACCGTGGCCCG
This sequence comes from bacterium, assembly GCA_035505375.1. NCBI lineage: Bacteria > bacterium. Next base: position 61,793 of record DATJQV010000069.1, read on the forward strand.
GCCCGAGCTCGGGCTCAAGAGCCCGCACAGCATTCGGATGATGGTCGTCTTGCCCGCGCCGTTTGCGCCGAGGAATCCGAGGATTTCCCCCCGTGCGACGTTGAACGTGACGTCGTCCACCGCGGTGAACCGGCCGAACCGCTTGGTCAGACCCAGGACCTCAATCGTGTTCAATGCAGCGGACTGGCTTCCAGGATTCGAGGATTCCGGGGGGCGAGTGTCCGGACTGGAATCTTTGATTCCTAGACCCCTTTCTCCAGGAGGGATATGAAGACGTTCTCCAGTGAAGGCGGGGTGACGCGCCAGCTCGTGACGTCGATGCCGGCTTCGACCAGGCACCCACGGATGCGGGCCGAATCAGGTTCAAGGTCCGGCACCACCACGTTCAGCCGGTCCCCGAACATCTGCACGTCGGCCCCGGGGACCCGGCGCACGATATCGCGAACCCGCCTTATCTCGGGTGCGACGATCTCAATCACTGCGCCCTTCATGAGGTTCTTGATGTTCTTCGGCGTGTCCGCAACGAGAAGCCTGCCCTGGTTTATCATCCCGACGCGGCTGCTGCGTTCAGCCTCATCGAGGTAGGGCGTAGTCAGGAGAATCGTGGTCCCCTGCTTCAGGAGGTCGGACAAGATGACCCAGAAGTCCCGGCGCGAAACCGGGTCAACGCCGGTAGTAGGTTCATCCAGGAGGATTATCTCCGGAGTGTGAACCAGCGTGCAGGCCAGGGCCAGCTTCTGTTTCATGCCGCCGGATAGTTGCTCGGCCAGGCGTTTACGGAACGGTGTCAGGCGGGTGAACTGGAGCAGCTCTTCGCGCCGGGCCTTGAAATTCGGAACGTCATGAATCTCGGCGAAGAACTGGATGTTCTCGTCCACTGACAGGTCGCCGTAGAGAGTGAACTGTTGAGAGAAGTACCCGACCTTCTGTTTGATGTAGCGCAGCCCGGACACAAGATCACGACCCAGGACGGTGGCCGAACCCCCGGTCGGTTTCACCAGTCCGCACAGCATCCGCAGGGCAGTGCTCTTACCCGCGCCGTCCGGCCCGACCAGGCTGAACATCTCCCCGCGCCGCACCTCCAGGTTCAGGTCGGCGACCGCCTCGATTGTCTCGAAGGACTTGGCCAGATGCCGGGTCTCGATTACGTTGTCAGGCACAAAAGGGAAAGGGATGAAATCGGAAAGGCTGAATCAGGAAGGTCGGGGCGGGACGTTCATCATTCATCCCTTCGCCTTCATCCCTTCTGCGGGTGCGACTTTGATGGTGGCGTCGGCCGGCAGCCCGGGCTTGAGCGTGCCGTCCGGATTTGGAATCTCGATTCTCACCCCGAACACCAGTTTCACCCGATCCTCGCGGGTCTGGATGTTCTTGGGCGTGAACTCGGCAGTGGGAGAGATGAACGTCACTCTGCCCGGGAAGACCTGCTTTGAGGCGGCATCAATCCTGACTTCCGCCGCCGCCCCGAGCTTCACCTTCGGCAGTTCCGTCTCACTCACGTAGATTGTGAGCTTCACCGTATCCAGCTTGCTCACCGAGACGATAACCGCGCCCGGAGTCGCCAGATCCCCGACCTCGACGGCTTTGCTGGTCACGGTACCGCTCAGCGGCGATATGACGTATGTGTTGTCGAGGGTTTTCTGAGCGAGGACAAGGGCTGCCTGGGCCTGAGCAACTCGGGTATCGGCATTGTCCTTCTCCTGCTTTGTCGCGCTACCGGACGCGAACAGCGCGTCCACCCGACGGGCATCGGCCTGCGCCAGATCAAGATTTGCCTTCGCCTGACTTACCGACGCGGAGGGCGCGATACGGTCAATCAGGGCGAGTGTTTCGCCCGGCTGCACATCGCTACCCTCATCCACCCGCAACTCGCGCACCTGTCCGGTCACTTGTGCGGCCACATTCACCTCGGTCGCCTCAATCGTCCCGGAAGCGCGGACGCTGGCCGTCTCGCCTGACCTTGAACAAGCAGTCAAAGTCAGCACCATCCCGACGCAAACTGCAATCGACGTAATTCTCATAGTCTGCCTTCTTTCGACTACCGCATTCTGACCAATGATTCGCATGCCGGCCTGTGTTGCTTGTTCGGCTCCGGTCCCGGATCTCCTGCTCTTGGACCAAACGGCGGTCAGGAGCCTACCGCCGGTCGCGTCGCCCGCCCGACTCCCGGAGGAACTGGCCGCTTCTAGTCCGACCCGGTTGAAGTCCGACGTTGACGGTCAAGGAAACTGACCGGTCAGTCAGTATAGGAACTCCAGCCTGAAGGTCAAGGACGAGCGCCGCCGCGTGCGCAGCGGGAACCCCGGCCTCCCGACCGGCTCAACCGGTCAGCGTCTTGATGACGGGACGGTGTCGCTCGACTGGGGCTATAGACGACGGCTGTCATATGCCCAGTTGAGCAATGCCTGTCGCTGTCGAGGCCTGCAGGTCAGGTCGGCCCTAGGACAGTGCTTCGTGAGCTGGGCGATGTGCCGCGTCATCGCCTTCCAGCGTCCGATTTGCCGATCGTCGTCAGGTCCGCGACGGCCCATGTAATAGCGGCAGTACCACTGGAACCAACCGCGCGGGTCATCCGGGTGAATCCAGCCTTTCTTCCGCCAAACTGAGAGCGGCTGCGAGGCATTGACGTTGAAGAAGTTCAGCTCCGGCTTGTGTTGCTCGGAGCAGAGTCGGGCTCGCGCAAACCAGCTCTTCGGGAACTCGGCCCGGCAGTCGGTCATGTACTTGCCGCCGAACACACCCAGTTCGAGCATCCTCCTCGGGGTCAGCTCGGGCTTGAACTCGGGGTGGAAGTTCCTGCCGGCCGGCTCGGTGAGATGGTATACATACCCCTTTTGCATCAGGTCATTGACGACCACTCGCCGGCCGGCCCCCGCGCGGCTCAAGGTTGATTCGGTCTGGCCAGCTTGCGGCAGATGAACGCGGCGCCCAGCGCCTCGACGAAACTGAACGGAACCGCGATGGGCAGGATGCTGACGGGCAGAACCGAGAGATTCCCGATGACGACCCACATCATCACGTAGCCCATCACCCACGCGATGAGCGTAGTCTGCGGCAGATTGAACCGCCGGGAAATGGCGAAGGTCGTACCTGACATCAGGAACGACCAGACCATCCACATCATCCCGTTCACCGGCTTGGACGGGAACTCAAGTCCCATGCCCCGGTAGTAGTTCTGCCACTTTGACACGAGCACGAGCTGGTTCCGCACGAACTCGCACAGCCCGACCCACAATCCCGCCACCACTACTGTCAGTATTATCTTCCCTGCACCCGTCTTCGCTTCGTTCACATTCTTCTCCTCATCGCTTCGGTCGTCTTAAACTATCTACGCAGAGTTCACCGCTAGACGGTATCATCGCGGGATTGTAGGCAACTGCCATGGACGGGTCAAGGACAGTATCGTCCGGCCTCGGCCGGCTCGTCGCCGCGGGCGTAACTTGACTCCGCCTCGCCGCGTTCTATCCTGTGCAAACCAAGTTCTGAGGAGGTTGCGTGTTTGACGAATTGCAGAGAATGCTCGGGCTCGTCCGCGCCGACTATGCCGACCTGCGCTACGAACTCGTGCGCGAAACCAGCATCGATTTCAGCGGCCGCGAGCTGACCGGGCTGTCGGCGAGCTCGACCGACGGCTTTGTGTGGCGCGTCCTGAAGGACGGCGGCTGGTCTCAGGTCTCGTTCACCAAACCTGAGGACGCGGAACGGGCCTGCCGCTCGGCCCTTGAGAATGCGGAAGTCCTGTCCCGCGGCGGTGCGAGGCCGGTACGGCTGGCACCGGCCCCGCCGGCCAGAGACGAATTCCACCCGAAGCTGAACGAAGACCCGCGTTCGGTTCCGATTGAGGAAAAGCTGGGACTTGTGCGGCGCTACAACGACATCGCGTTCGAGCACCCGAAGGTGGCCACGACCCAGGCCGGCTACTGGGACCTGATCCGCGACAAGTATTTCGTGTCGACCGAGGGCGCACGCCTGCGCGAGGAACTGGTGACCGCGCGAATCCTCGGCTCGATAGTAACCAAGGAAGGCAGCCTGACTCAGACCGTGCGGTTCGGGTTCGGCGGCAGCGACGGGATGGCGCGCCTGCGCGGACGGGAAGCCGAAATGGCCGACCGCGTGAAGATATGCGTCGACCTGCTCAAAGCCGAGCCGGTCAAGGCCGGGGAGTACCGCGCGGTGCTCGACCAGTCGCTCGCCGGCGTTTTCACCCATGAGGCGTTCGGCCACTTTTCCGAGGCCGACCTCATCGAGGATTCGCCGACGATGCGCGAGAAGATGACGATCGGCGCGAAACTCGGCAACGACGTGCTCTCGATAACCGACGACCCGACCCGACCCGGCCAGCTTGGATTCTACCGCTACGACGACGAAGGCGTGGCGGCCCGGCCCGTTACCTTAATGAAGGACGGCGTACTCACGGGCCGGCTCCACTCACGCCGGACCGCTGCCGAGTTCGGCGAGCCGATTACCGGCCACTGCGTGGCTGAGGACTACCGCTACCCTCCCATCATCCGGATGGGCTGCATCTTCATCGAGCCGCGCGACAAGCCCAAGGATGAGCTGTTGTCCCGACTTGGCGACGGACTGTACCTCTGCAACCACATGGGCGGCCAGACTACCGGCGAGAATTTCACTTTCGGAGCCCAGTTCGGCTACGAGGTGAAGGACGGCAAACCGGGCAAGATGCTCCGCGACATCAACATCTCGGGCAACCTGTATGCAACCCTGAAGAACATCAGCGCGGTGGGGAATGACCTGACCCTGCGCGAGGTCGGCGGTTGCGGCAAGGGACAGACGAACAACCGGTCCTGCAACGGCGCGCCCCACGTGCTCGTGGAAAGCCTGGTAGTGGGAGGCAGATAATGGAACGACTGCTGGAAATCGCCCGCAAGAATGCCGATGCCGCGACCGTGTTCGGCACGAGCGACACAAGTGACGGGGTGGAGTTCGAGAACGGCCGGCTCAAGGCCGCGGACACCAGTCTCAGTTCCGGCACGGCGCTGACCCTGGTCAAGGAAGGGAAGCAAGGGCTCGCATACACTCGCAACCTGATTGACCGCGAAGGCCTTGTGCGCGACGCCCTGGCCGCACTGGCCGGCGGAGTCGAGGCTCCCGGCGAACTGCCGAAGCCGGTGAAGCTGCCGAAGCTCGCCACGGCGCAGGAGGCTGCCGGCGGCAATGCGGCGCTGGCCGAGGAATGCCGCCGGATGACCGAGTGGCTGTCAGGACGGGTGAAGGGCCAGGTCAACGTGATGGCTGCCCACAGCACCCGCGACCTGCGCGTAATGACGAGCAGCGGCGTGGATGCGTCCACGCATCAGACGAGTTACTTCGCCATGGCCGGTGTCCTGTACCCCGGCTCCTACTCGGGAGTCAGGCGCGTACTCTCTGCCAAGGCACCGGTCCCGTTTGCCGAAGAAGACCTCCGGTTCATTGCCGACATCTACAACGCGTCGGAAAAGGAGGCGAAGGGTGTCTCCGGTAGAACCCGTGTGCTCTTCCTGCCGAACGCCGTCTTCGCGCTGGCCTGGCGCCTGCTCACGGCGACCAACGCCCGCTTCGTGTACGAAAAGGTGTCGCCGCTCGCCGGCCGCATCGGCGAGCAGGTGCTCAGCGACAGGCTGACACTCAAGGACGAGCCCTTGAACGACAGCCTGCCCGGCGCGCGCTCACTCGACGACGAAGGCACGCCCTGTCGCGACCTGGCACTGTTCGAGCATGGTGTGCTGAAGAGCTTCTACAATGACCGGTTCTACGCACATAAGACGGGCGCGGCGCCGACCGGGCACGGATATCGTGGCGGAATCACTTCGCCGCCGTCGCCGTCGCTCGAGCACGCCACGATTTCCCCCGGCGAGCACTCGCTCGCGCAGATGGTGAAGCTCCTCGGTCGTGGGGTCATCGCATCCGACGTGATGGGAGCGCACTCCGGCAACCGTCTCCACGGCGACTACTCGGTCGGGCTTGCACCCGGGCTCTGGGTCGAGGACGGTAAGATTGTCGGCGTGGTCAAGGACTCGATGGTTTCAGGTAACGTCTACGAAGACATGAAGAATGTCGTCGCGGTCGAGGACACCGTCCACGACGCGCCGATGGGTCGGTTCCCGGCCCTGTTGCTCGACAACATCAGCTTCACGACCCGCGGCTAGTATCCGTTCTCGATAGCAAGGGGCGGCACGCGCCGCCCCTTCCCTTCCCTCCGCACGTCTGACTTCTTACATCTAGCTTCTGACTTCTGACTCCGTCTGAAAACTCACTCTATCCCTCGATCATTCCATCCCTCTCCTAGAACACGTGGCCGCTGTGCATGACCAGGTTCCAACCGTCAGGCGTGAACCCGACATCTACGCCCACAATCTGGCTCTCGTTTGGTCCGAAGCTGAAACTCGGCCCGAACCCAACCGATGGATGGAAGCCGCCCAAGTTCATCCGGCTGAATGAAGGCTGAAACTGGCCGAAGTCAGCAAAGACCACGCCGCTCACAAGTGACCATATCGGAAACCGGTATTCCAGTTGCCCGATGACCGATGCCCGGTCGCGGAACCGGAAAGGCATGTAGCCGCGTCCCAGCGTGTCCCCGCCGAACTCGGGCAGGTAGTAGAATGGCACGTCCCCGAACGCCTGCTGGCACAGCAGCCTGCCCGCCAGGATGTGCCTGTGCGCGGCTGACACATATCCCCTCGCGTCGAAGATAACCTTCTCGAAACTGTGGCTGTTCGGCAGCAGCTTGGGCGCAACCTGCGCGCCGAGACCGACATAGTGGCCGTACCACGGATTGTCCTGATGGTCCCGAGTATCGTGGGCCAGGGTCAGCGTCAATGCAATCTCGTTTCCCCCGTTGTGTCCGGCCAACGTGTCGGGCAAGACCTGGCCTGCTCCCGGCAATGTGACGGTGTGCTGACCGTCATCACCAATCAGTTTCGTGTCATTTCGTGTCTTCGTGGCTCCGATGTCGGTTCCGGGATAGGGGCGGACCGCCGTCTGGTCGAATACAAGGTAGCTCAGTGCCTTCCACGGTCCGGAAATCCGCATCCTGCTGCTGGCCCACTCTCTGAAGATGAAATTCGAGTACTCAGTCGTCTCGTCCAGTCGCGTGTCGTTGCCGAGGCCGTAGAACAGCCGGTTCTCGTCGTCAAAGTGCATGCCGGCGCGCAGCGCCGTGCGCGGAATGGGGCTGGGCAGGTCGAGCACCGTGTTCGCGAACCACATATTGCGGATGCTGTACATGAAGTCGGCCTCGGCAGTGATGCCGGTTCGGAGGAAATCGTAGTCGGTCGCGGTCCCGCCGGCCATCCACGACAGCAGCGGGTCCCAGTAGGGATAACCCAGGTACGAAAGCGAGTTCTCGCGGAACCGGCTCTCGCAGTCTGCGCACACCCGCCCGTTCTGCACCACAGTCTGGCCGTGCAGCATCACTCGCTCGATTCGGTTCGCGCTCAGCTCTCCCGTGTCAACCGAACCGCGCATGAAGACGAGGTTGGCACGATACCCGGGCGCAACTCGACCCAGCTCATTCTCTCGGCCAAGCTTCCTCGCATTGACGGCCGTCGCGGCAGTAATGACCACCGGGCGCGGAACCCCGACGATCTCGAATATCCGCATCTCAGCAAGAACGTCATCGCCGCAGTGGGTCTCGTGTGATTCCGGGAAGTCGGTGCCGATGCAGAGCGGCACGCCCGCCTTCGACGCATGCCTGATGGCATACTGCATGTGTACGCCCTCTGACGGCGTGCGCCTGAACCCGGCCCAGAAAGCCGGAGTCAAGTAGACGCCGCGCGCGGCCATCGCCACAAACAGACTCTCGGTCACAGTCTCGAATCCCTGCTCGATGCCATCCGCTCCGGCGTTGACCATGTCAAGCGCTTCCGATTGCGAACCCACCCGGGCAAACACCCTGAGCGCGTGCCGGTGCGCTTCGGCAATCGCTGCGCGCGCGACCTCCAGCTTCAACCGCGGAACCCTCCGCACCGAAAATGGGGACTGTACCGCAGCGAACTCGGTGAGCTGCTCCGAGGGACTGTCCCCTTTTTCGCCCTCCCCATCATAGACAATCGCGATGAAGTCCACACCCTCGCTTGCCATTGCCGCGACCTTCTTGCGCACTGCCGCTGTGTCGTTCGTCTGGAACGTTGCCAAGTCAATCAGATCATGCTCGCCCCTGTATGTCGTGCCGGCCGGATGGCCACCGGGTGCGGTTATCTGCGGCCCGGAGAAATAGAGCTCGGGCCCGGTGATTCTCCCCTTGTCCAAGGCTGCCCGCAGCCCTTGGTAAGCGGAGAGTGAACCACCCATGTCAGCTATCGTGGTCACGCCATTCAGCAACAAGTGCCGGCGGCTGCTAGCGAAAGCCGACATCGCCTCGGCCTCCAGCCTGCCCCGACCGTATCTCTCGAGGTTGTCAGTGTATGGTTTCGGTGGCTCCATGAAGTGACAGTGACCATCAATCAACCCGGGCATGACCGTAGCGTCGGTGGCGTCTATCGTCTCAGCGCCGGCCGGAATAACGAACCCGCTTTCCTCGACCGCCGCTATCCGACCGTCCTCGACAACTATCACCCGACTGCCGATGAACCTCTCCCCGTCGAACACGTTCCCGGCACGAATGTACGTAGCCCCATCCCCGGCGGCTCCGAGCAACGCAACTACAGCCAGAATCGAGACTGTCATATCACCCGGACCTCACAATCTGCAATCGACAATCGAAAATCTGAAATCCCGCGTTGCGGCGCCATGCCCGATGATACGAACCGTCAAGTCACCGGAAACCACAGTCAGCGCCCTTGGCAGACGGTACTTAGTGTTGTCTCACCACGACCCTTCGCACTACTTTCGCGGAAGTTGGTTCGCCGTGGACACCACATCATAGTCAACGCCTAAGGCGTGCTTGAAGTGCGCCTCGCCACACCTGACTTTGCGTACCTCCTCCTGCCTGGCATGCGCGGGCCAACCGGGGTCCTTGGTCTCGCGCACGAGATACAGCCGTGGGTCGGCTGTAGGCTCTCCTGTCGAATCACGGGACTCCCAGACTATGGCCCAGTCCGGGTTGTACTCGCCAACCGGCGTCTGGACCTTGAACCACTTTGGCAGCTTCACATAGAGCTTGACCTGGTCCATCCCGTCGAGGTCTTCTGCGAACTTGCGCTCGATGTCCGACTCGAAGACAACCCGGTCATACAGGCTGGACTCGCCAGCCGGAACCGTGTTGTCTTCCCACGCTGCGACCTCCTCGTCATCGTAGAACAGCTTCATGTCGTACCATGTGCCGTCCTTCAGGTACTTGATGCCGGCGACCAGCATGTCAGCCAACCTAGCCATGATGATGCGCACTGCCACTGTGGCGAACTCGTGCGGATTGTCTACCGCCGCCTGCTTCTGTGCCGTGCGCCGGAGGACAGCCAGCAACGTCCCTCGCGTCATTCTGACTGGTGGTGTCATCCCCTCCAGTAACTCCGACATCTTGGCCACGAGGTTGGGCAGCGGATAACGACCGGACAAATCAACAAGCGTCTGTGCTCCACTCGTCACCAGCGATCGGAACTCGTCTCCCTGTCCTACTTTCTCGGCTTTCAGTTCTACCTTGGTTATGGCGATCCGCGGCCTGCGAATTACAACTTGGTCTAGCTCTGCAACGACTTCGGAGATAAGTCGCTCCGTATCAATGCCAACGCTGTACCGGGTCTTGTGCTTGATCTGCTCCCAAAGCTCCTTGAACTCCGGCTTCAGCATGTGCGCCTTGCGCAGCTTGGCCACGGTCCGACGCCGGGCATTCGGCGGCTTGGGCGGAAGGCCATCCTTGCCATACTCCTCTTCGGTCTCGCGCTGCAGGCTCGCCACGTACTTCTCGTAGCTCTCGTTCGCCACGACCGTCAGCACGTTCACGTCCTCATCCCGTACACGCTCTCCGGCCTGATTCACCGCCAGTCGCACGCCCCGTCCGACCTCTTGTCGCTTCTTGATCTCCGACGCGGTCTGGTTGAGCGTGCATATCTGGAACACGTTCGGGTTGTCCCAGCCCTCGCGCAAGGCCGAATGCGAGAAGATGAAACTGACCTGCTTGCGCCGCCTGGCCTCCTCGCTGTCCTCTGGCAACGGGAACGACAGCAGCGACTCCTTGTCCTTCATTATCAGGTCGTAGGCTTCCTCGTCCGCCTTGGACCTGCCCGACGTCGAGTCCTGCAACTCTATGTCGCCGCCCCGATGCCGGCGCTGGGCGAAGTACGCAGCCTGCACGTCCTCCACCTTCGTGTCGCGCCAGTCAGGATGCTCAGCCTTTAGCCGCTCGAACGTCTGGTTGAACAGCCTGCGGATGACGCCATTCTCGCTCTGGTAGTTGTCCACGCGGTCAATGAAGAATAGCGAAAGCACCTTAATACCCTTGTCCCGGAGCCGGCGCTGCTTCCGGAAGTGCTCCTTAATCGTATCCTCGATCTGGGCCGCGAAGATGGCCTCGCGGTCCGCGCCTTGCGACTCGCCCGGCTTCAACTCAATGCCGTTCCCGAACCGGACATACCGGCTCGTTATCTCATCGACTGCGAACCCGGCATAGTCATCCCGGCCCGTCAGTTCCTTCAGGTTGTCGTCCGGCCGGACCGTGAGGACCTTCTCCTTGACCGACTTGTCGGCCATCAGCCTCTGCACGGCAATGCGGGCCGACAGCCGGGTCTTCTCGGTGCGGATGCCCTCAAGTCGCAGGTAGGGCAGATTGGCGTCGTCTATCTGCTCGACGCCCGCCACCTCGATTCGTTTCACCAGGCCCTGCCGGTACGCCTCGAAAGGCGTCAGGCGGTGGACGAGGTTGTATGGATTCCGGTGCGTGGCGCTGTAGCGCAGGGCAAACAGCGGGTCAAGCGCAGCCAGTGACCGCACGCTCAACTCGCTCTCCATGTTCTGCGGCTCATCGAGAATGAGAATCGGTCTTGCCGCCTGAATCATGTGCAGCGGCACTTCTCCGCTCAACTGGTCCCGGCTCTGCCGAATCACGTTCGAGGTCTTGTTGAACGAGTCTATGGTCATCACCATGAACTCGACCGAGTCCGACACCGCGAACTGTCGCACCTGTGCCAAGCTGGCCGAGTCGTAGACGCTGAATCGGTACGGTACGTTCTGATAGAGGTCGCGCAAATGCGTCCGGGTGACCTCAAACGTCTTGAGCACGCCCTCGCGGATGGCCACTGACGGCACGACCACGACGAACTTCCTCATTCCGTATCGGTGGTACAACTCCAACGCTGTTCTGATGTAAACGTACGTCTTGCCCGTGCCGGTCTCCATCTCGACCGAGAAGTTCCCGAACCGAGCCTGCTTCGGCCCGGACACGGCCTCAATCGACTCCTCTATCAACTCCAGCCGCTCGTCCGGCTTCAGCCCGTTCACGACCTGCACCTTCTGCAGGTTGGCGAGCACCGCAGCCTCGTCCAACTCCAGCCGGTTCGGTACGGCAGGGAAAGTCGCACCCAACTCGAACGACAGGTCCTTCTCCACGCGCATCTGGCCCTCGAACAGATCAACCACCGCGGCTATGGCCTGAAGTTGGTATTCCTGATTGGCGTCGAAGCGGAAGAGCACTATCGCCCCTCAGCGCCTGCCGCTTGAACGAAACGCCTTCGCGTTCGTGCCAGAATTGGTGTTTGTCAGGCTGATAGAGGCGACCTAGTCTTCGGGCTTGTTTTCCCACGCGCTGCGAACGCGCTTGAAGTGCTCGATTCGTTCCTTCACCTTGCCAATCTCACGAGGATAGAACTCCAGCAAAGCGTCACAGAGTTGGAGCATCCACTTCCTCCGCGAGTAACCCTCGTTGACCTTGATCACGTTGGCGTTGGCGATTTGGACCTGACCCCAGCCTAACGCGCCGAGGGTCAGGCAGTCCCAGGACAGAAACTCGATGGGGACGAAGTGCACTTCCTCCGCACGGAAACGCACGTCGGTCACGGCGTACTTAACCAGCAACAAGACGAAGTAGTTGTGGTCGTCCTCGTAGAACCGAGCCAAACGCTCGACCGACGTAAGGTTGGGCATGTTGAACTGCGTCCCGAGCCGATGGGTCTTAACGTCAACGACATGGTAGAAGCCGTCGCAGTCCTTGAATGCCAGGTCGGCCATGGCTCGACGGGCGAACTGAGCCGAGTACTCCGCGCAGTGCTTGCCCAGCAGCGTCTGGAACTGCTCAGACAAGATGTTCTGGATGGCGTCACCTACCGCCCGCGTGCTTTCTGCGGTCCGTGGCGACAGGAAATCGGGCTGCGAGTTAAGCAACTTGACGACGGCTCTCTCGATCCGACGGTGCTCCTGCGGGGCGAACACCTTACTTCTTTCCATCATGGGGCTCCTTCGCTCTGGCATCGAACATAAGAGGCATGTCGGCTGGCTGCCTGTACAGCGTAGTTCTACGCGCGGCCGGAGCCGAGTTCCGTTCCCAGAACACGCCTCCCGCATAACCCTGGATGGTGTGGTCACGTTCGGCGAGTGCCAGCCGCTTCTCAGCCAGGCAGCAGTAGTCGGCGTCCTGTTCAATGCCGACATAGCGCCGGCCGAGCTTCTTCGCCACCACCGACGTGGTACCGGAACCGAGGAATGGATCGAGGACGACTCCATCGGGAGGACTGCTGGCAAGTACTATCTTCGCCAGGAGCTTCTCCGGCTTCTGTGTGGGATGGTCCGTGTTCTCGGGCATGGACCAGAACGGGACTGTCATGTCCGTCCAGATATTCGACGGATGCGTATCGCGCGTACCACCGGTCGGGTCTGCAGTCCAGTCTCTGGGACGTCCTTCCGAATCCCTGTACGGTGCAATCACGCGACGCCGCAGCTTGACTGCGTCCACATTGAAGTAGTAATCGTCCGAGACTGTCCCGAACCAGATGTCCTCAACGCAGTTCTTCCAGTTCGTTCGAGCCCCCCTGCCCTTCTCACGTTCCCAGGTTATGCGGCTGTGTACCTTGAGATGCGTCTCCAAGACGGACTGAACGATGCCGGATGAGCGCCAATCGGCGCAGACATAGACCGAGGCACTGCTCTTCAGCGTCCTCAGCAGCGGCACGAACCAGGACTCAAACCATGCCCGATACTCGTTGGCCGCCTGTCTTGAGAACGTGTTCCCGTTGTACGACTTGGTCAGGTTGTACGGCGGGTCGAGGAACAGAAGGTCTACGAAATGAGCCGGCAGCCAGGCTAAGACGTCAGTCAGGTCCTGATTGATTGTCCGGTTCTGAATCCCGTCGAACTCCACCGGGCCACTCAGCCTGACAAGCCTTGGAAGGAGTCCAAGCCGCTCCTGTTCGGTCAGGGTCAGAGTACGATTCCGCGGTGCGCGATGGTCACTCGTCGGCAGCTTCATGTCGTCCTCAACGTGCACCGCAGAACCAGGCCAGCCGCAGCAGACATCGCCTGTAGCTGGTATTCATGATTCGCGTCGAAGCGGAAGAGCATCTGAGCGCCGACCAACTCTGTGTACAGCTTCACCGCCAGCTTCGCCGCCCGGCTACAGGCCCTTCAATGCTTCATCCGTCTCTGCGACACTGAACGCCTCGGGGTCGAACTCGCGGCCAATCCACTCCAGCATATCCTTGTGCTCCTTGTGCTTCGGGTCGCGGATTGCCTCAAGGAAGTACTCGTACCCGCCGGTCCCGCCGACGTCCTCGGGCGGACATGCCCGCTTCCCGTCAAGGCAGACCGCACGGCGAGGCCGTGATGACTCGGCCTCGGTCACTGCCTCAACGAGAATCTCGTGCTCCCAACCATCGCCCATGTCGTACTCATACCGGAATCGGCTCCGCGGCGTGAGTCTGAGGCCCACCAGTGTCGCCTTCCGCTCGTCTCGCATCGGCTCCATCCACTCCGGGTCAGGCATCGAGTAGGTATTCCCACGGACGGTGAAAGTGTGCAGATGACCGTCATACCAACCCATCGCCTCTTGGACAATCCTATGCAGACGCCCGAGCGTTGTGTCGCCCCGGACCAGCAGCCGCCGCCATATCGGTGGCTTCGAGTCCAGCAGCGTGACCTTCAGTCGGTACAACAGCGGTCTTGCAGAAGAATCGGTCTTCTTCGATAGTTGTCTTGTTGTCTTCATATCGTCCTCAACCTGCACTGCAGGGCCAGGTTGGCTGCAGTTTCGTCGTCCAGGGCCACGTCGCGGCAGACGAAGAGCATGTCGCGGGTCAGGTTCAGGAACTTCACGTCCTCCAACCTGACCTTGTCGTCGAGGCAGATGTAGAAGAACTGTTCCTTGTCCTCGTCCGTCACCTTGAAGACGTCCGGCTCCTTGTCCTTCTTGCCGGCGTTCCGATTGTCCTTCCGCGCCTCAACCGATCTGTGTTCATCCGTGTTCATCTGTGGTTTTGCTGCCTCGACCCGGCAGTTCAGGCCGAACCCGGCTTCCTTCAGCGCGACTTCCGCTATCACGTTCTCCGGTCTCCATCTCTCAACCAGCGGGTCAAGGAACATCTCCATCGTCTTGGCGTACTTCTCCGGGTCTTTCTCATCCGTGCCCTTCCACGGCTTCATGTTGCTCTCGGCCAACTTGTAGACCCGGAACCCCAAGTCCTGCGGCCCATCGCTAGCGAGCTTCACGGCCTGCTCATTCTTCATCTTCGCAATTACCCTCCGAATCCGCTCCTTGCCGATGTCGGCGATGGTCTTGAGCCGCTTCTCCGGCGTTGGCAACGGCTCGGGTAACTGCGCGCATACGTAGCGACGGTTCCCTCCGTCCTCGGCATTCTGCTTCATCACCGCGTGCGCAAGTGGTCCGCTGCCTGAGAAGAAGTCTACGACAATGTCGAACTCAGTCGGGCTTGTCGTCAGCTTCAGCATCCGCTGCAACAGCCGCGTCGGCTTCACCGTGTCAAGCACATTGTCCGTATCCTCGAACTTCACGAACTCCAGAAGCTCCTTCTTTGCCTCTTGCGTGTGCCCGACCTCGTCGTAGGTCCAGAGGGTTTGTGGCACGATACCGGCCTGTACCTCAGTCAAGAAGCGCTTCAGCGCAGGCATGTTAGTTCCGCCTGAACCCCACCAGATGCGCTTGTCTCTGTCGAGTTCCAGGAACTTCTCGTAGGTCTGCCGCCAGTAGGTCCCCATGCCCGACGTGAACTTCTTGCCGGTGGGGCCTTTCACCTCGTACTTGCCCTTGCTGTAGTAGTTACGGGCGGTGAGGTCGCTGGGTTTCCACAAACCCCTCGGGTCGTTGTCTGGGTTGATGTACCTGGCGTCCGCCGCCGCTGTTCGAGGCAGAAGGCCAGGACGCCAGTACGCTCCGTCCCGGGCGTAGACAACAACGTAGTCGTGATCCTCAGAGAAATGACGCGCGGTATTCTTGGGTGCGTAGACCTTCTGCCATATGACCGTGGCGATGAAGTTCTCTTCTCCGAAGACCTCGTTCATGGCCGCGCGGAGGTTGTAGACTTCGTTGTCGTCTATGCTGACGAAGATGACGCCGTCGTCGCGGAGGAGTTGACGGGCCACGAACAGGCGCGGGTACATCATCGAGAGCCACGACGAGTGATAGCGGCCGCTGGTTTCCGGGTTGCTGGTGAGGACGTTGCCTTCCGAGTCCTTCTGGCCGGTCAGACGCAGGTAGGTGTCGAGCGGGTCGGCGAAGTTGTCCGGGTAGATGAAGTCCTTGCCGGTGTTGTACGGCGGGTCGATGTATATCATCTTCACCCGGCCGTAGTAGGCCTTGTAGAGTAGCTTCAGGACTTCGAGGTTCTCACCCTCGATGAAGACGTTGTTGGTCGTGTCCCAGTCGATGGATTCGTCAGGGCTAGGCACAAGCGTGGCGCGGCTGGGGACCTGAAGTAGCTTGATGGAGTCGCGCTTCCCGGCCCACGTGAACGAGTAACGTTCCGGCCCGGCGTCAACCTCATCGCCCAGCGTCTGCCTGAGCTTGTCGAAGTCAACATTGCCCTCGCTGACCGCCTCCGGAAACAGCTCCTTCAGCTTCTCAACCTGCTCCGGGACAATTGCAGAAGACTCACGCGCAACCTTCTCGCGCGTCGGCCTGCTCTGCTTTCCATTCGCGCCATTCAGCTTGCCCATGGGTGCGAGAATGTTAGGCGCGTGCCGCGCATAGTCAAGTGAGCGCAGCCACTGCGGGGCCGGTCCACCGGCGCATCATTGTGCAATGCAGGTCGTCGAATGAAGATCGTGCGTGGCTGCGGACGGGCGCACCGGCGAGTCTAGATTGAAGATTGTCGATTGCAGATTGGGCAGGGCTGAGGGCGGACACAATGGTCATCTTAGATTTTAGATTGTCGATTGCGGATTGGACGCGGCTGATAGCGGGCACGATGGCCATTTTGGATTTTGGATTGTCGATTGGAGATTTGCCACGGCTGCGGACCGGCGATGAGTCGGATTTGTATCATTCGTCGGGAGCGGGTCTTCAGGTCTATCTGCTTGTGGCTTGGTGCTTTCGGCTTGTCGCTGGCCAACATGCACCCCCGCCTAGGGGATAGCCCCCCACGTCGTTGAGGAGATTGCGGACAGGGTTGCTCCGCACATCGTTCGGAGGGCTATCTCCACCGCAATTCCCCAATGAACCCTGTCCGCAATTTGCCGGGTTGCTTCGCCGGTTGCTGTCCGAGTTGCTTTCCGGGTTAGTCCGTCCGTTGCTCTCCGGGTTGGTCGGAAGGTTGCGGTCCGAGTAGCTCCGCGGGTTGCTGTCCTCGTTGCTCCCGAGGTAGCCCCGGCCGTTGCTTTCCGGATTACCTGCGGAGTTGCCCGCCCGGTAGCTTTCCGGGAAACCGCACATTGGGTCTTCGCGTCCGCGACGTAAACGCAAGGGGCGGCTTGCGCCGCCCCGCAAAGAGAGTCGAATCGTGCTTATGGAATGTGGATATCGCCGCTCGGGTCGTTGATGAAAGTGTTGGTGGATCTGAGCAGGGACGTGTCCGGATACGACAGACCGTCGAGGTAGATACCGAAGCCCGCGCTGTTCTCGATGGAGTCATGCTGGACTACCGGCAGGATCGTGTTTTCAATGTGGACGTCGCCATCGAAGGAGGATTCACTGCCGCCGTACTTGATGGTGCAATACGCCAGGCTGCACCGGTTCGTGGACCCGTCGTAGAACCCGACGTCCTTCCAACTGCCCGGAGATGGCGATGCCAAGATGCTGGTGAACTTGATCGGCGCGGTTGGGGTCCCGACGGCGTTGATGGCGCCCGCATCGGTGTAGCCGCAGTAAAGCTCGACATCGTTCGCCATCATGACCGTCGTGCCTGGTTTGAGGGTCAGGGTCGGCCCCGTCGGACCGGCGACCTCGATGTCGCCCGACAGCTCGTAGCCATCCATCGTCCGGACCAGGGGCCAAGTCTCGCTGGTTGTGATGGCGTTTGAACCGTTTCCCTCTTCCACCCAGACGCCATTGTGCCCATTGTTGAATTGTACTACGTCGGTCGTATCCAGATGCCGGATGTCGTTGGGCCAGATGTCAATCGGATACGATAGGTTGTATCCGATGTACGTATTGGTAAGTGTTTTGAAGCAGGAGCCGTTCGTGCCGCAGGCTATTCCGTAGTCGGCGCTGTAGCGAATGTCGCAGTGGTCCATCGTAGCGTTGGTGTTGCCTTCTATGTAGATTTCGCCATGGCCCGAACCGGCTTCGCCGCCGTAGGTGAAATTGCAGTATACGAACCGAGTCGCATTGGTAGTGCCGGAGTACAGCCCGATGTCCCTCCAGTCGCCGAACTGAGACGAGGGCACCGCGCTGGTGAAGATAATCGGCGATGTTACCGTGCCCACGGCGGCGATGGCGCCGGGGTTCGTGTTTCCGCAATAGAGCTCGACCCCGCTGGCCAGCTTGATGGTATCGCCGGCTTCGATGGTCAGCACCGGACCCGTCGGGGCAGCGACCTCAACGTCACCCGACAGAATGTAGGGTACGCCTAAGTTCCTCCAGGTCCCGTTGCTCACGATGGCGTTTGTGCGGATCCCGCCCTCGACATAGATGGCGTTACTCGTGTTGCCAGTCAGAACGTTGCCGGCGCCGATGTCTTTGACGTCATTGGGCCAGACGTCAATCGGATACAGGGCGCAGGCTGTGATCGTGTCACTGGTCCACGACGTGAAGCTGGAACCGCTCGTAGCGCAGACGATTCCATCGTCCCCGCTCTTCCAGATCTTGCAGCCGTCGACCCGGGCTGCCCGGCAACCCGACACGTACAGCTCGCCGCGGCCGGAACCGGGAGGGCCGCCGTATTCAATCGTGCAGTAGAGGAATCGCGTGGCCGGCATGGTGTTGTCGTAGAAGCTGATCCGGCTCCAGTCGCCGGGCGCAGGCGACGTGGCGTTGGACGTGAACAGGATGGTCGAGTCCGTCTTGCCGACCGCGACAATCGCGCCCGCGCTGGCGTCGCCGCAATAGAGCTGGGTGCCGGATGTGAATTTGACGGTGCAGCCGGGTTGGATGGTCAGGGTGGCGTTGTTGTCCACGTAGACGTCGTCGTCGATGAAGTGCGGGTTGCCGGCGCGGTACCAGGTCTCACTGGCGCTGATCTCGCCGGCGTGGTGGGTCCCCGCGCCACCGCCCCCGGTCAGAGTAACGTAGATAGAATCCTGCTTTGTGTTGTTGGCGGCGTCATAGGCCTTCGCCGTAATCGCATGGCCCCCGGACGCGGCGCTCCCAGCATCCCAGCTCGTCGTGAAAGTGTCGTTCGCACCCGATGTCACCGTGGCGATAGTCGTGGTGTCCACCTTGAATACGACCTTGGTGATGCCGACGTTGTCGGTCGCGTGCGCCTTGACGGCTATCGCTCCCTTCGACAGCGTTTCGCCGTTGGCGGGATAGGTGATAGTGACAGTCGGTAGAACCGTATCGGACGACTGGATGGTGACATAGACCGAATCCCGACTGTGGTTGTTCGCGGCGTCATAGGCGGTGGCGACCAGGCCATGCCCACCGGCTGCGGCCGAGGTCGCGTCCCAGAGGTAGCTGAACGTGTCGTCACTGCCGCTGGTTCGCGTGTCCAGGAGCGAACCATCGACGCTGAACTCGACCCTCGTGACCCCGACATTGTCGGTTGCGTAGGCCTTGATTCGAATCGTGTCCTTGGCGAGCGGCGCCCCGTGGGCCGGATACGTAATGCTCACCGTCGGCGGCGCCGTATCCGGCAGCTTGCAGGCAACAACTATCAGCAGCACGGCGACTGCGGCCAGCGCCAGGGCTTGTACTCTTTTCATCCTGTTTCTTCTCCTGTGCTTCTTGTCGACGGACGGCGACCTTTGAGCCCGGCTTCGTGGGGCGAACAACGGCGCCGCGTAGAATTCCTATATGAGGACCCGCTGATCCGGCTGACTGCTGAACAGGACAGCCAGACGAGGTTATTCTGATGGAAGCCACGAGAGATGTCCAGCTTTATGTTCAGCCGAGTGAGATGCGCCGTAGACACCGGCGGGTCCGTCCACGCCGAGGCGAAGCGAGGGGCGGCATCGCCGCCTGCGGGGCAGGTGAAGTCAGAAGTGTCCGAAGCCGAATGGACGAGGTGGAAGGAGAAGGGGCGGCCGAAGCCGCCCCTTGTGAGTGGAGAATGCTGTCTCTACTTCAGCACGAAGATGTTGTGCTTCTCGCAGACGTCGTGGAGCTGCTTCGGCCACACCGTGACCGTCACTTCTCCGATGTGCGCCTTGCGCAGCAGCAGCTGCTGCACGCGCCCCTGGCCGATGCCGCCGCCGACGGACAGCGGAATCTGGTCCTTCATTATCATGCTGTGGTAGGGCAGAGTGAGCCGGTCGAGCTGGCCCGACAGCTTGAGCTGTTCCTTCAGGGTCTCCTTGGTCACACGGATGCCCATCGAGGAAAGCTCGTGCCGGCGCTGGGTCAGGTGGTTCCAGACCAGGATGTCGCCGTTCAGACCGTGCGTGTCCTTGCCGGTCCACTGCGAGGTGGGCGTGACCCAGTCGTCGTAGTCCGCGGCGCGCATTTCGTGCGGGTAGCCGTCCTTGAGGACCCAGCCGATGCCGATGATGAACACGGCCGGCGAGTAGTCCTTCAGGATGCGGGTCTCGCGCTGTTTGCGCGGCAGGTCCGGGTAACGCTCGAGGATTTCCTCGGCGTGGATGAAGGGCAGGTCTTTGGGCAGGTTCGGGAACCGCGGGTCCTTGAGCTGCGGGTACATCTGCTGCACAAAGTCCTCGGCCCCGGTGATGACCTTCCAGATCTTCCGGACGATCATCTTGAGGAATTCGAGGTTCCGGTCTTCGGCGGTGATGACGCGCTCCCAGTCCCACTGGTCGACGTAGGAACTGTGGTCGTGGTCGAGGAAGTAGTCCTTGCGGACCGCGCGCATGTCGGTGTTGATACCTTCGCCGACGTTGCAGCCGTACTGCTTCAGGGCGAACCTCTTCCACTTCGTCGCCGCCTGCACGACCTGTGCGTTCATCCTCGGGCTGATGCCGAGCCCGCAGGGGAAGTCGACCGGCGTGCGCGAGCCGTCGCGGTCGAGGTTGTCGTTCATGCCGCTTTCTTTCTCGACGATGAGCGGCACCTGCACGAGCTGCAGGTTCAGGGCCTCGGCGAGGCCGTCCTCGATGTAGCGCTTCACGGCGTAGAGCGCGCGCTGGGTTTCTTTGTTGTCGAGAATCGGCCGGTAGTTAACCGGCAGCACCTTGTCAACAGCCTCGTAGGTGCTGATTCCCGGGCCCGCGAGGTCGGCGGCCTTGCCGACTTTGCCCGGCGTGGGCATGAAGTTGGAGCCCTTCTTGGGCGCCTTCTTGACCAGTTTCTTCACCGGTCTTTTCACCGGCTTCTTTGCGGCCTTCTTGGCCGGCTTCTTTGTTGCCATACTGCTATCTCCTTGATAAATCTCTACTTGTGACCTGCAGTCGCCCGGATGACGTGTTGGCAGGCTTCAAGCCGAACGGGTTTCTGCTGTTGGGGTTGGCGGCTCCCAGCGGAGTCAATAATACCAAAGGGCGCGACCGTGTCAAGGCGTGCCGGGAGGCAGATGGACCAGGAACCGCCGCGCCGCCGGTAGCGTCTAAAGTGGTGGTAGGGTTGAACGAACGGCGTAAGAGAAAGAGCAAGGTTGCATATGTCGAAAGGCAAGTTAAGTTGGCAAAGGAGGCGTCGTGTTAGAACTCAACATACAAACGGCGGGCAAGATGAATCGTCTTGAACGAGCGGCTGGGAGATTCGCGGCGATTGGGGCCGTCGTCTTGCTGGTCGCGGTAGCGATGAGTGGGTGCCAGTCGAAGACAAACGCGGTGGTTGCCTACTTCGACGGAGCCACGATGAAGTGCGCGAACGACAGCCAGTGCGTCTACATAACCGGCGCTTTCAACGACGCTCAGACTATGTCCGCCGACCAGCTTAAGCAGCAGCGCTACCCGGATTATGCAGGGAAACCGGGCCAGTGGGACCTGGTGACCATCATCAACAACTACGTCGTGCCGACCGGCGCCGGCAAGACCCTGGGAAACAACTTCTACCGGGACGTGACCACTCCTGCCGGGCGCCGTGCGCTGCTGGATTTCCTGAAGCGTAACGCACCGCCATCTTCGCCGACCGCCAAGCCCTAGTCTGCTGAAGCTCCGGCCCAGCGGCAGGCGGGCTGCCGCGAGAGCCGGAGGGGTCGAACCGGCGGCAGGTTGGAGCCCGGGCGTTGTTGAGGGCCTTCACGTTGTCGGCGCGGCTGTTGACAACAGGGTCTACCGTATCTATCCTCCCGAGTGGGAATAGCCCTGCTTCTGGCGCTCGTGGCCGGCGGCCGCATTGCCATCACCGAGGTCATGGCCGACCCCAGGGGCATCACCGGTTCTCACTACCCCGAAGACCGAAATGAGTTCGTCGAGCTCTACAACGCGGGCGACACCGCGATTGACCTGCTCGACTGGACAATAGATGACGGCGACGCCGTAGACAAGATCCGCGCCTGGACCGACTCCTCAATCCTGAACCCCGGGTCGCTGCGTCTGGGCACGACATTGCTGGACCCGCATTGCTACGCCGTGATTCTCGACCCGGAATACACCGACACGATGCCGCTTGGTGGCTATGTCCAGCCGTACCATTTCGGAGCGAATGCCCTGATTCTCACGGTGGGTAATACCACGATTGGAGACGAACTCCAGAGTAACGACCCGGTAACGCTTGCGGCATCGGCCGCGTACGGATTCGCTGACACGAGCACCTTCGGCACGCCGTGGGACCCGAACGACTCTTTCCCGCACGACGCCGGCGATGGAATCTCGTGGGAGAGGATCGATTTGGCCGGCCCGGATACGGTCAGCAACTGGGTTCCTTGCCGCGACACGGCCGGCTGCACTCCCGGAGCCGCTAATAGCACCACGACATTCCTCGATCTGGCCGTCACGGGCATCACGCTCGCGGACACGTCGACACGAAAGCCGGGCGACACCCTCGTCGCCGACATCAAGGTGACAAATGCCGGCTTCAAGCAAGCCGACACGTGGAGTATCTCGGTGTTCCTCGACCGCAATGGCGACGCAAGACCCGATGTCGGCCAATTTGAGACAAGAGTGGCCGGTCACCCTTTGTCGCGAGGGCGTGACACTTCGCTGCAGGTCCGCCTGGTCTGTCCTTCTTTGACGTCCGACCTCTGCGCTCGACTGCCGAACACTGACGGCGACTCGACCAACAACTTCGCGAGGCTGACCATCATGCCCGGCGGAGCCCAGCGGCTGTTCGACCTCAACCGGTCGAGTTTCAGCCCGAACGGCGACGGCTTCGAAGACACCCTCGCCGTTATCTACCGCGTACCCGCTGCGAACGGAACGCTCAAGGTGACGGTCTTCGACCTCGGCGGCAGGCAGGTCACAACGCTCTTCAGCGGCCGTCCGCCCAACCAGAACGGCGTGGTCTACTGGAACGGGCTCAGCTCATCCGGTGCGCGGGCACCAATCGGCATCTATGCGGTCTGGGTCGAGTACAGCAGCAGCGGGACGAGCCGTACCGAGAAGCTGCCGGTTGTGTTGTTGCGGAAGTAAGGGCTAGTTCGCGCTGAGTTGGGTGAGGACGTAGTTTTCCGGATTCACCCAGTTGCCGCCGGCGAGAACACCGTAGTGAAGGTGGGTTCCGGTCGAACGCCCGGAATTGCCCACGGTGGCGATGACATCGCCTCTCGACACCTTCTGACCGTCGCTCACCTTGAGCGTCCGGCAGTGCGCGTAGAACGTCCTGATGCCGCCGCCGTGGTCGATCTCGACGCACCGACCCCAGTCGCTCTTCCAGCCGGCGAAGGTGACACGTCCGGCTGCGGTCGCTTCGACCGGCGTCCCGGGCGGCGCGACGATGTCCAAGCCGGGATGCAGGGTCCGCGCGCCGGTGAACGGGTCGGGCCGGTAACCATACCCTGACGCAACCCAGCCCTGCACCGGCCAGATGGAAGGCACGTTCTGGAGGCGCGCTTCCTGTTGCTTCACCGCGCCCTCGATGTCGGCCAGCGACTGCTGCTCGAACCGCACCCGCCGCAGCATTGCGTCAACCTGCGGCGCCGGGGTGGTTGGCACGCTTCCGCCGATGCCCATCAATCGGATGTCGCCGGGGATCAGCGGCAGATTCACCGACGCCCTCAACACGTTGTCCATCTGCTCGGTTTTGACGACGAACTGGCGGAACGTGTCCATCGCTGCGGCATAGGCGGCAACCTGTGCCTTGAGGCTGGTGTTCTCGCGGGCGAGACGTCCGGCTCGGCCGCTGTCGGTCAGGCTCGACACGGCGAACGACCCGAGGAGCGACCCACAAACGAGGAGCGCCACCACCCCGGCGATACCGAGGTAGATGGCGTGAGCGGGAACGGACAGGTTCAGAAACCTGTTGCGACGCTTCAGGGCAACCAGAACCTGGAGACGTTCCACGCTGGCTAGTCTAGCCGGATGAGGGTCGGAGTCAAGAAAGCCAGCCGAAGTCAGATGTCAGATACCAGAAGTCAGAATGCAGAAGTGCCGACACTGGGAACTGCAAACTGGTCACTGGTCACTCGCGGCGAAGCCGCGGCTACCGATGTATGATAAACTTGTCCCGGAAAGAGGCCGAAGAAGACTGGGAGCCGGAGGCTGACACCTCGGTCGCCTCGGCATCCAGCTTGTAGAGATATACACCGTTAGCCAGCGGCACACCGTCTTTGTCCAGTCCGTCCCATTGAATCTGGTTGTAGTCAAACCCGCAGGGAATCGGCTGCAGGACGCGAACCAGCCGACCGGCAATCGTGTATATCCTGACCGACACCAACGCGGCGCGGCTCAGGTTGAACGTGAACTTGGCGGCGCCGGTGGTCGGGCTGGGATAGACCAGGCAGTTGGTCAGCTTTAGCGTATTGCTGGAGTCCGAGTTGAGCAGCACCGTCACGCGCGTGCGGTTCCGTGCCGGGTTGTTCGGGTCCACCATGTTGTCCGACGCAGTCACCATCAGCGAGTCGAGCGCGTTCTGCATCGTGAGCGGGTAGGTGAACCGGCCGCTGGTGGTCGAGTTGTCGTCGTAGCGGAAGTAGCTGGAGAGCGGTGTGGTCGTACCTTCCATCTTCATGCTCAACGCGACGTCCTGGACTGCGGGGTCCGTGCCCGGGACGACCGGCACGATCAAGATGCCTGAGGCATCGCTGAGGCGCCCGATCAGGTTGAAGCTGCTGGGAACGCGGTTAGTGTCGCCCGGCACCAACCTGATGTTGTCCGCGTAGAGACCCACTTGCGGCGGCTGGTTATCCGTGGTAGTGACCGCAGTATCGAGCGGAATTGAGTCGTGCTCGAAGGACAGGCCGATTGTACCGGCGTAGCTCAGCAGGCTCACGCGGCCCGTGCTGGGCAGACGAGCGTACCACCCGTTGGCGACATAGGTCGTTTCCGGGTAAGGAATCCTCGGCACGATGAAAGACCCGACGATCTTGCTTGAGTCGAACGTGCCCGCCGCGCGGTGGATTTCGTATCCAGGCAGGTTATAGTTCACTGACCAAGTTTCGCCATCCGTGAATGTCGAGTGATAATAGCGGTGCCACGTCGCTTCGTGCGCGGAGACCTCGTACGAACCCTTCCGGTGGACGCTGTCGGCCGCCTGAAAAGTGTTCCTGCCGCCCGGATAGAAGGTGTCGGGCCGGACATCGGGGCCAGTGGCGCTGCGCGGCATCCTGAGCACGGTCGCCGGGTCGCCAAACAGGTGATACAGCGTGTTCTCCTGGGTGTAGGCCTGAAAGAACGCCGGTCCGATCGGGTCATCCGGATAATTCCGGACACGCTGGAACATCAGTCTGGCCAGCTCTTCGTTAGTGCCGGACGATGTCGCCTTGGTCGCGCCGACACCGGCAATCGTCCCGCCGTCTCTCCGTACCAGTTCCTCGGCGATTGCCTCGTAGCGCGTGTCCTCGAACCGCCCGACACCGCATGAGCCGTAGAATGCGAGCGGACTGCGCGAGCCGTTGTTCACCAGCGGCACGGTATTCGTGATGTGCAGCGCCTGCTCGTGGCAGAGCTGGAACCCGGCACCGTGACCGAAGAAGCAGAAGAGCAGCGCGCCGGCGTTGAGCTGCCGGATGAACTCAGCGCTGGCCTCGGCCTTCAGATTGGTGCTGGTCAACGGGTACTCGGTCAGGTAGACCTTCACCGGATCGAGCAGACCGGCGGCGCGTTGCGCCTCGGCTTCGCAGCTGGGGATGTGATCATCACGGAGCGGGTCCGGCCGGTCGTAGCTGCCCTCGATCTCGTCGTCACCCAGCAGCAGATACCGCTTCGCCCAGTACCCGAGCGGCTGCGTCTCGTAGCGTTTGATCCGGTCGAGGAACTGCCGGAACTCGACCGCGCTCCTGACTGTGACCCGGCCGAGTATCAGGTCCGGTGCAGAACCACTCCCGTCAATGTCGGCGTACCACGCATCGAGCGCATAGGCAGCATCGCCGTACACCTCCGGGTCAATGTCGTACCCGATTTCACGTGGAGGTAACACCGGGCTGGTGCGCAGCAACAGCCTGTTCCGGTAGTCGTATGTCCCATCGCCGGCAAGTAACACATAGGCCGGACGCTTCGCCTGCAGCAGGTGCTTTATCGCGCCCGGCTCCGCGATGCCGAACGCGTACTCGTCATACACGTCGGACAGCTTCGCGATGCCCACGCGCGCGTTCGGTATTCCAGCAACGTTCCCTTCGCGATACCGGGCAAACAGCTTCGCGGATTGGTAGAACTCGTCGGGGCAGACGATGTAATAATCCGCATCGCCTGCGGTCCGGAGGTTGCCGGGAGTCCGGCGCACCACCTGCGGTGCGAACAGGCCCGAAGGCAGCGCGCACCACAGTCGCCTGAAGCCACCGGCGCTGAGCCGCAGGCCGCGGCGGCTTCCGGCGACATCAGTATTAGTGATACGGTTCGGACTGAACGGGTTGGTCACGTCCAGGATGAGGGCGTCGCCGGACGCGCCATCGATTCCGAACTGGGCTCCGCTGCCCTCCGCCGCGAGGAACTCAAGCTGCGGGTTGGACGAGGTGACTGCCAGCTTCTCGGAATACCCGACTTCGAGATAGTCCAGGTAGACCTCGGCCGCGTCATCGCCGTACAGCTCGATAGACAGCGTGTCAGACTGTCCCGCGCGCGCGGCTGCCGCTGCCGGCAGGCTGTCAATATAGAAGTCGACGGCCGGCGGCGTGCTGGGCGCCTCGGCAACTCTGAGCGAGTCGACCAGCAGGCCATTCAGATAGATCCGGGCATTGGCATGGGCGCCGGCAGAAGCGCTGTTGCCGTAGAATCGGCCCCTGAGCCAGCGAATGGTGTCACGTTGCGGTATCGCAAGCTGGATTGGGACGGTCGTATCCAGACCCTCGGTCTTGACGATGTCCTTCCACAACCAGAGCAGGCCGGAACGGGCCGGGCACAGGCTGTCCAGTTCGAGCCGGGCGTGCTCGTACGCGTCCGTCTGAGGGCTGGTTGCGCCCGCGCCCGAAACGCTGTCCATGCGGCGGCCGTTCTCGCCGCCCCACGTCAGCCACCAGCAGTTGGTGTCCGTGAACACGTTTGTGCGCCAGAGCGTGTCGTTCGTGCGCCAGGACGTATCATTGACCTGCCAGTACGAAGGCGATTCGGCGTAGAATGCCAGGTACTCGCCCTTGTCGAACTTCGTGTCGCCGTTGTCCTTCACATATACCGGGACCTCGACCATTGTGTCCGGGTATGGGCCGTTGATTGTGTACGGGCCGATGGAGTAGAGCTTCATCGTCGCCGGCGCGATTGACTCGGGGTGGAACCCGGCCGCCTGCAAGTCAGCCGGGTTGATGCGGTATATGCCCGTGCTTTCGGTCTTAATCCGGCACCAGACGTTCGACCGTGTGAAGAAGTTGACGGAATCCTGCGTCGGCAGGTCCAGCTTCCAGTGAATGGCGTCAGCGCCGTTCACGAGCATGGGGCTGATGACGCCGTCCAGCGCGTCCGGCCGGTCAACCGCAACCGCGGCATTGTCGAACGAAAGAGCCACACGTACCCTGTGGTGCATCCGGAGCGTGCCGGAGGCCGCATCATACTGGGCCGGGTTGACCTTTATCCTGGCAAACCGTACCCCGCGCAGCGTTTCGATGCTCAGGATCTCGGCGGTGGCCGTGGGCCACAGCCCGTTGCGCGCCTGCAAGTTGTATCCGGTCTCCTGCTTCCGCTCCGAAAACCCGACGGCCGGCCTGACCTGCACGTGCGCCGACGTCTCGTCACCTTCCGTCGCAACGCTGAGCCTCACGTTCCCGGACTGCGGTATTCCGACAAAGACTGTGCGGCTCGGCAGGTCCGGTTCGCCGGGCTTGGCTGACCGCTCAAAGCCCGGAGCCGAAACCGCCACCCCCGTCGCAGTGTTGGCCATGCCGAAGCTGTCGGCAGTAAATTCCAATTCCACGCCGCGTGTGCTGGAACTCAGAACCTGCACCGCCTGCGCCTGTGCGCTGCTCAGCGACCTCGAGCCGCTGCTCGTCTCGCCCGCCTTCCGGACGGCGGGCGCACTCGACATTGCTTTGGGATTGGCGGTTGGCGACTGGCGATTGGCGACTGGCGAAAATGCTGCCGCTGTCAGAATCGATGTGAGGAATACAAAGAGAACTGAACGGACACGTCGGGCGGTGTTAGTCATACCACAGAGATGTTATGCCATGCTCCTCCCATAGTCAAACTCAAACCCATGCACTACGCCAGACGCATTATGCTCGATGCTGGACGAATGCCGCTCCGGGCCAGGAATCTGCGCCATCTGCGTAATCTGCGGTTATGTCCTCTCCGCCTCCGCACTTCTGAAATCTAGCATCTAGCTTCTGACTTCTAACTTCGCCCGATCCTATAGAACCATCCCGACCACCGCTCCGCCCAGCACCAGCCACACCGGCTCAACCTTGACGAAGAGCAGCAGGCAAAGCGCAACCACCGCAAGGCCCGCATGAACCGGTCCGTGAATCGCGCTCCGGCCCACAAACACCGTGGCCGAGAGCAACATCCCGGTCACTGCCGGCATCACGCCGGAGAGAAATCCGCGGACGAGCGGATTAGATGATATGCGACGGTAGACGTGAATCAAGCCCCAGAGCATGAGAGACGACGGCAGGAAAGTGCCGAGAGCCGCTATCAACGCACCCCAGAGACCCAGCACCTTGTACCCGATGAACGCCGCCGTAATCGCCACCGGCCCGGGTGTAATCTGTCCCAGCGCCACGCCGTCGATGAACTCCCGCATCGACAGCCAGTGATGCACCTCCACAACCTCATGCTGCAGGAAAGGAATAGCCGCAAACCCGCCGCCAAAGATGACAGTGCCGACCTTCAGAAAGACATAGCTAAGCCCGACCGCCTTCTGCCACGCCGTCGGTCCCGCGGCAACCGCCACAGTGGCAAACAGGATTGCAGGGATCCACGGCGCGAACGCCATTCGCCTCCCGCCCTTCGCCTTTCGCTGTCCCCCGTTTTGCCTTTTGGCTTTTGGTTCTTGGCCTTCTTCCTTCTCCTCCCCTCCCTCGTCACTTCTAGCTTCTAGCCTCTCGCTTCTAGCCTCTGCCTTCGTCCTGTTCAGCAGTACTCCCAGCACTCCGCACCCCACCACCACCAGCAGCACGTCGGCCTTGGAGAAAAGCGCAGCCGCAGCGATGACGCCGATTACTACCGCCTGCCAGGTCTTGATGTTAGCCTTACCTATCGACCACGTCGCCCATGCGAGGATTCCTACGACCACCGGCTGAACGCCGCCGAACAGCTTCGTCACCAACGGCACGCTGCCGAACCGGAAATAGAGGAAACTAAGCCCGCACATCAGGACGAAACATGGCGCCAGCAGCGCGATGACCGCCACAACCATGCCTTTCAACCCGCGCAACTCGTAGCCGATGTACTCGGCATAGTTGGAGACAAACGGCCCGGGCAGCATCTGTCCCATCGCCACCGCGACGCTCAGTTCCGCGTCGTCAACCCACTGCCGCTTCTCTACCACTTCCTGCCGCAGCAGCGCAAGCATCCCGACCCCGCCGCCGAACCCGACTGTCCCAACCTTCGCAAACACCCGCGCGATTTCGCGCAGGCTCACGCGGTTCAGCTCAAGACCGCCGTCGGTCGCTGCCATGCGGCTATTCTAGTCCTGTGCCTGCAGTCTTCAAGCCGCGCGGGTTGACAGCGCGGCAAAGCTGTGGCAATCTGGCACGCAGGATATGCAATACGCGCTCTACGTTCTATTGGGCATCGGCCTTGCCGCAGCCTGTGGGTTTCGGGTCTTCGTGCCGTTCCTCGTAATCAGCATCGCTGCCTTGGCCGGGCACCTTAGACTCGCGCCCGACTTTGCCTGGCTCGGCTCGTGGCCCGCGCTCATCATCTTCGGGGTCGCAACCTTACTCGAAATCGTCGCCTATTACGTGCCCTGGCTCGACCACCTGCTCGATATCGCGGCGACGCCTGTCGCAATCGTCGCCGGCATCGTTGTCACGGCTTCGGTCGTAACAGGGATGAGCCCGGTGTTACGCTGGTCCCTTGCGGCAATCGCCGGAGGCGGAGTAGCCGCCGCGATCCAGCTTGCCACGGTCGCTCTGCGCCGGGCGTCGACCTACGCGACTGCCGGGCTGGCGCACCCGCTCGCGGCCACGCTCGAAACCGGCGGCTCAGTCGGGATGTCGATTCTGAGCCTGCTCCTGCCGTTCGTCGCCGGCTTGCTGGCAATCATTCTCATCCTCATCGCGACCCACTGGCTTCTCCGCCACCGCGCCCGGGCCTGAACCTAAACCTCTCTGGAATGCGGGATCAACAGCGCCCCGCAGCACCACAAATGGGGACGCTACCCATTTTCCGCCTCTCCGTGACTAAGTTGCTGACTTAGATAGCGTTAGGCCGTGAGAACGACTGGAAATGAGGCCTCCGGAGTCGCCCTGGGAACCGTTCCGGGAACGGTTCGGGGGGTGGTTCGGATGGGGACTTGCAGATAGACCTCCGTGGCGATTCTGCGGGTGGTTTCGGACGCGAGACGGAGTGCGACTTTCCGGGCGAATTGCGAAGGCACGGCCAAGGCGATTGCCGGACTGAATCGGACTGGCGCTTGCCGGCTGATTCTCATAGCCACTGCCGGCGTGGTGTGCGGAGCGACTCGCAAGACGGTTCGCAGAGCGGCTCTCAGGGTGACTTCGGCGGCGAGTTGCGGAGTCTGGCGAAAGGCGGGGACAGTCCCACAGAGCAACGCACGACTCGGCGCGGGACAGCGCCATCTGCCGACTCCGGGCCGCGGGCCGAGATGTGGACAAGCAGAAGCGGCAGCCTATACTCAGGGCAAGTGAATCCCGTTCTGGAAGACATCTATCGCACGGGCAAGTGCGTTGACCTCATGGGCAAGGAGCGCAAGGTGACCGGCGCGGTGCCGCGCGAGGACGCGCTCATCCTGCAGGAGATGGTCAAGTTCGTGAAGGCGAAGACGACGCTTGAGACCGGTGTGGCGTTCGGCCTTTCCACTCTCGCCATCTGCGAAGCGCTGACGGAAGGAAAGACGGCCGCAGATTGCGCAGAATCGGGGACAGTCCGCGGCGAAAACTGGGGACAGTCACATGGAGCGTGTGGCTTCGCCACCGTAGGAACGAACGACGCGCTGGACAGTCCCCGTTTTCGCCCCAAGCACTACGGCGTGGACCCGGAGCAGAATACGGTTCATGGCGGTGCTGCCCTTGCCAGTCTGAAGCGGGCCGGGCTGGACTCAGTCTTCGAGTTGCTGGAGGGGCCTTCGCACTTGATGTTGCCGAAGCTGCTTGAGAAGGGTGTTGTGCTCGACCTCGGCTTCATCGACGGCTGGCACACGTTCGACTACACCCTGCTCGACTTCTTCTACATTGACAAGATGCTTCGGCCCGGCGGCGTCGTGCTGCTCCACGACCAGTCGTGGCCGTCTAAGCAGAAGGTAATCAAGTTCATCACGACACATCGGCGGTACAAGGAACTACCGGTACGCTCAAGCACGAAGACCGGCTTCTTCAAATGGCTGCGCCGGGTCGTCACTGCCAAGTGGCACTGGCTGCGCGGAGCGCCGTTCGGAGTTGTCGTGTCTGCCCTGGCCAACCGGCCGGAGATCGCTGCTTTCGTGAAGCTCGAATCGTTCGAGCCCGACCACCGCTTCTTCCGCAACTTCTGACCTGACCCGACTCAACCACAAAGGCACAAAGACACGAAGCTGATGTCCGGAACTCAGGGCCTTTGCTTGGTGCCTTGGTGTCTTCGTGGTTAATTCCTTTCCCGGTTCTTGCATGCGCCTGAGCCGATTGGTATATTAGCTTGATGAGAGTCCTCGTTACCGGCGGGGCCGGCTACATCGGCAGCGTGACGACCAAGGTGCTGCTTGAAGCCGGTCATCATGTCACGGTGTTCGACAATCTCTCGCGCGGCCACCGCGCCGCTGTCACGGCCCCTGCGCGGCTGGTTGTCGGCGACGTCGGCGACCGCGTGGCGCTGGACCGCGTCTTTGCGGAGGCGCAGCCCGAATGTGTGATGCACTTTGCCGCGCTCTCGCAGGTCGGCGAGTCAGTCCGGAAGCCGGACCTTTACTTTGAGAACAACGTCGCCTTCGGCACGAACCTGCTGAGCGCCGCCGGCCGCGCGGGTGTGAAGCGGTTCGTCTTCTCCTCGAGCGCGGCGGTCTACGGCGCGCCCGAACGGACGCCGATCACCGAAGGAGACGCGCTTCGGCCCGTCAACCCGTATGGCAGCACGAAGATGGTCTTCGAATCCCTGCTTGAGGAGTACGGCAAGGCGTACGGAATGCACCACGCCGCGCTCCGCTACTTCAACGTGGCCGGTGCATACTCGGGCCTCGGGGAGGACCACCGACCGGAGACGCACCTTGTTCCCGACATTCTGCACAGCGCGCTCCACGCGGGCAAGACGTTCGAGCTGTTCGGCGACGACTATCCAACCCGGGACGGCACCAACATCCGCGATTACATCCACGTCCACGACCTCGCGCGCGCCCACCTACTGGCGATGGCAGCCATCGAGGACCGGAGCGTCGTCTACAACCTCGGTAGCGAGAACGGCTATTCGAACCTCGAGGTCTTCGCAGCCGCCGAGAGAGCCATTGGCCGCAAGCTACCATTAAAGGTCGGGCCGCGCCGCCCCGGCGACCCGCCTGTCCTCATCGCGTCGTCGGACAAGATACGCCGCGAGTTGGGCTGGAGGCCGGAGAAGAACCTCGAACAGATGATTGCCGATGCGTGGGAATGGCACCGGCAACACCCACAAGGATACGAGGAGTAGGTGAATGACCAAGTACCAATTCCCAATTACGAATTGGAGGCAGGCATGAAGAGAATCGGAATTGCCGGCGCGACCGGGCTCGTGGGCGAGACGCTGCTGCGCATACTTGAATCCGGTCCGCACGAGATTGAAGACCTGCGGCTTTTCGCCTCGGCCAGGAGCGCGGGCACCAGGCTGAAGTTCCGTGACCGGGAGTACGAGGTAAGAGAGGTCGACCCGGACGGGTTCAAGGGCCTTGACGTCGCCTTCTTCTGCCTTGAGGCCGACCTGGCCAGGAAGCTCGTGCCGCAGGTCGCGAAGCACTGCCCGGTCATCGACAAGTCGAGCGAGTTCCGGCTGAAGGCCACCGTGCCGCTGGTCGTGCCCGAGGTCAACCCCGACTCGCTAAGGGGGCATGAAAACATCATCGGCAATCCGAACTGCACGACCATCCCGCTGGTGGTTGCGGTCAACCCGCTGCACAAGGAGTTCGGACTTGAGGGAATCTGGCTCGCATCGTATCAGTCGGTTTCCGGTGCCGGCAAGGCCGCGGCCGAACAGCTTCAGTATGAGACCGAGTTCGTCGCCCTCAAGCAGAAACCCGACGCCAAGGACAGCCCGCTCGGCCCGCAGATCGCGGATAACATCGTCCCGCAGATTGCCGACTTCGACTCGCACGGCAATACCGGCGAGGAGACAAAGACAATCAAGGAAACGGCCAAGATCCTCGGCCTGCCCGGCCTGAAGGTGAACTCGACCTGCGTGCGCGTTCCGGTCTCCGTCGGACATTCGCTGGCGGTGACGTGCCGGTTCAGCCAGGAAGTGAAGCACAAGGAAGCCACGCGCGTTCTCAAGTCTGCGCCAGGCGTCGTTCTGCGCTCGGGTCACGACTACACAACGCCGGCCGAATGTCGCGGCAACGACTCCGTCTTCGTGAGCCGAGTTCGCCAGGGCGCTGAGCCGGAGGAAATCAACATGTGGGTGGTCACCGACAACCTGCGCAAGGGCGCGGCCACCAACGCTGTGCAGATAGCGGAGCTACTGGAGAAGTGAGCAGAGAGGAGTGAGGAGGGAGGAGTCGAGATGAGGACATTGGCGTTGCTGTCGGTGCTGGCACTAGCAGGGCTTGCCCAGTCCGGCGCCTGGTTCGACCAACCGTGGCTCGTGGGCAAGCCGGGGGCCCTCGTGGAACGAAGAACGACAAACGACGAACGAGAAACGAGGATTGGCCCGGCTGCGGAGTCACTCCATTCGTACAACGTACGCCACTACCGGTTGGACATCAACCTGCCGATGACCAACCAGTCATACGTCGCGCACGAGGCGCTTTCCATCCGCAGCGACGTGCCGACGGTACTTGTCTGCACGCTTAACTTCGTGAACCTCGTCTGCGACTCGGCGAAGCGTCTCGGCGTACCGCTCAATTTCACGACGCCTGCGGGCCTGCTCGCGGTCGAACTGGACAATCCGCTTCCCCTCGGCGACTCCACTGTCCTCGACATCTTCTACCACCGCGATTCCGCCACCGCCGACACCGGCTACTACTTCGCCAAGCCGCCAACCGTCACCCACGCGTACTGTATGACCTGCACCGCGCCCGAACTGGCCCGCTACTGGATGCCGTGCTATGATGAACCCAGCGACAAGGCCGAACGAGGCGTCGACTTGAACCTCACCGTGCCCGATTCGTTCCAGACCTGCGCCAACGGCCTGCTCGACTCGGCAAAGGCCGACACCGCCAGACACACGAAGACCTGGTTCTGGCACCATCCCCACAGCATCGCGACCTACCTCATCGTCTTCTCCGCCTCGCGGTTCGCTACCTGGCAGCAGAACATCCTCTTGCAGACCGGGGATACTCTGCCGTCCAAGTACTTCATCTGGCCCGAGGACTCGAGTGCCTCCGTGACGAACTTCGGCAAGGTCCCCGACATGATGACCTACTTCTCGGACTCAACCCGGTTCGGACCGTACCCCTTTGAGAAGTACGGCATGGTCCCGGGCTACTACGGATTCCCGTGGGGCGGCATGGAGAACCAGACCATGACGATGATCCACACCCAATGGCTGCGCAG
This sequence comes from bacterium, assembly GCA_035505375.1. Lineage (NCBI taxonomy): Bacteria > bacterium. Next base: position 96,505 of record DATJQV010000069.1, read on the forward strand.
CGGCGACCCGGTGGGCATGGCCCACGAGATGTCTCACATGTGGTGGGGCGACATGGTCACCTGCGTGGACTTTGCGAACGTCTGGCTCAACGAAGGGTTCGCGACCTGGGCCGAGTGCCTCTACGATGGCCACATGAACAGCCGCTCCCAGTTCAACTCCTACATCGTGTCCAAGGCGACCGACTACTTCAACCAGCACCGCAGCCGCGACTTCCCGATTTACAACCCGGCTCCGGCCGACGTCTACAACAGCGGCGTCATCTATTCGAAGGGTTCATGGGTGCTGCGCATGCTGCAGTTCGTCGAGGGTGACACGGCATGGCAGAGCCCCGGCGTCATGTTCCAGGCCCTGCGCGCCTACGGGGACAGCTTCAAGTACGGCACCGCCTCGACCGCGGACTTCGAGCGCATCAACGAGCACTTCTACGGGCAGAGCCTTGCCAGGTTCTTCAACGAATGGGTCTACGACCGCGGCTATCCGAAGTACACCATCACCTGGGACAAACAGCTGGTCGGCCCCTACTGGCATGTCATCGCCAGGCTGGCCCAGCACAACGACACCAACTCGGCCCGGCTGTTCCATATGCCGTACCCGGTACGCCTCAACTGCGCGGGTGAGAGCGTGATGTACACCTTCTATCCGCAGGACACCGTGGCGGTCCATACCTTCGTGCTGACAGCGCAGCCGCTGAGCATCACGCCCGACCCTGACAACTGGGTCCTCGACAGTTGCCACGTGGCGACCGGCATCGAGGAAATGCCGAATGACGAAGTGCGAATGATGAATGTCGGACCAACCATAGTTCACGGCGTTCTGAGATTGGCGAATGGCGAACGGCGAATGGCGACTAGCGAGCTGCTGGACATCGCAGGGCGGAAGGTGCTGGACCTGAGACCCGGCCCGAATGACGTCTCCGGGCTCGCGCCCGGAATCTACTTCGTGCGCTCTGCCGGCACGGGGCTGCCGGCGCGTGTTGTCATTGCCCGTTGACAACACGGACGACGGGCGTAGACTGACATTCCAGGAGGTTCTATGTATCGACTCGCGTTGTTCGCGTTGGCCTGTCTGCTGCTCGTCAACTGCAGCGTTGTGTACGTGAAAGCCCCGCCGGGCAAGACCGTCACGCTGATGTCGAACGAACCGGCAACGGTCAAGATAACGCTCCGGCAGTGGTCCTTCTTGTGGGGACTCATCCCGCTGAACAGCGTTAACACCGCTGCCTGGGTCAGCATGGCCAATCTGGGTCAGTTGCGCGTCAAGAGCTATTATACCTGGTACGAGTGGCTGTGGAACATCCCGCTCTTCGCCGTGGTCGGACTGCACTCGAATACCGTCCTGCTGGAGGGCAACCCGCCGCCGCCGGAGCAGAAATAGAACCGTCCACCACCCCATGGCGTCTAACGGCTGCGTGGTCCTGACCGTATTGCCCTCTTGTCGACCTAAGATCACTCACAAAGGAGAAACTTGATGCGTACGTTGACCCTTTTGGCAGTCCTTGCCACGGTCGTTCTCATAGGCTGTGCCCCAAAACCGAGTTCCAGTGCGGCCCCGCAGCCACCGGTCAAGACTGAGGCCCAGTCACAGCCGCAGACACCGCCGTCGGCTCAAGCCCAGGCCCAGACACCGGCCGCTCCGCCGGCTCAGCCTCAAGCCGCCACCCAGGCTCAGCCGAAGGCAGTTGCTCAGACCCAGGCGAGTACCGACCTTCCCAAACTCTGGGATTTCTGGGCAACGTGGTGCCCGCCATGCAGGCAACTGAAGCCGACCATCGAGGCCATGGAGACCGAGTACGCTGGTAAAGTAGAGATCAAGTCGATTGACGTGGACCAGAACAAGGACCTCGCCCAGAAGTTCAACGTCCAGGCGATACCCACACTGGTCTTCCTCGACGCCAAGGGCAACGAACTCTCCCGCAGCGTCGGCCTCGTACCGAAGGACACCATCGTGAACCGCTTCAAGGCCCACGGCTTCATCCAGTAGTTACTGAAGGCGTTTCTTTGGAGTGCGGGAGCGAAAGCTCCCGCTTTTCCTGTCAGAGCGGTTCTCTACCGGCGCATTATGGCGACGAGCAGATAGACGCCGATGGCGGCCGCTCCGAGGAAAGCCGCGATGCCGATGACGGGCACGAGGGACTTGAGCGCGGTCGGCGCCGCCACCACGAGCAGCGACGCGCCGATGATTATCGCCGCCAGCACGATGGCCGCGGCAAGCTGGTTGTTGGAACGGCTCAGGTTGCGGGCCACCTGGCGCAGCTCCTCGTGGTCGATCTGGAGCTTGATCTCGCCTTTCTTCAGCCAGCCGCTTATCTGGCGCAGGTCGGCGGGCAGGTCGCGAGCGAGCGATTCGAAGTCGGCCTCGTACCGACGCAGGTCCTTGAACCAGCCCAGCGGTCCGAACCGGCGCCATGCCAGCCGTTCGAGGAACGGTTTCATCTCCTCCACGAAGTTGAAATCCGGGTCGATGAGCAGGCCGAGCCCTTCGACCGTGGCGAGGCCGCGTACGACCATCGCGAGCCCGGCCGGGACCGCAATACGGTGCCGGCGGATGACGGCGAGCAGTTCGCGCAATACCCGGCCGAACGAGAGTTCGCGCAGACTCGCGCCGTAGTACCGGTCGAGCAGGTCCTTGATGTCGGTGTGCAGAGCGGATTCTTCGACCTGCGCGGTCTTGGAGCCCACTTTGAGCACCAGCCGCAACAAACGGTTGCTGTCCTGCCGGTAGGCGGCAAGCAGCACGTCTACGAGCAGGTCGCGCGTGTCGTCGTCGATGCGGCTGAACATACCGTAATCGATCACGCCCAGCCTGCCGTCGGACATCACGACGAGGTTGCCGGGGTGCGGGTCGGACTGGAAGAACCCGTGCTCAAATATCATCCTCATATACACGCTGGCGCCGGACTGCCCGAGTTTGTGCCGGTCGACGCCCGCCTGCCGGAGTCCGGCCGCGTCGGTTGCCTTCACGCCCGTGAAGAGCTCCAGCACGAGCAACCGACGCGTGGTGTAGTCCCAGTAGACCTTCGGTATTGCCACCCTCTTGTCGTCGGCAAAGTTGCGGCGGCAGATGTCGGCGTTCTGGCCTTCGTGGACGAAATCGAGTTCGAGCCTGATGCTCCGGTCGAACTCGGCGACAAGGCCAACTGGGTCATGGACAGCGAGGTCGGGCTGATGCCGCTCGATGAACCTGGCGACCGACGCGAGGATGGCGAGGTCGCCGTCAATCATCGCCGCGATGCCCGGCCGCTGGACCTTGACCGCGACCTCCTCGCCGGTCTTGAGCTTCGCGCGGTGGACCTGCGAAAGGGACGCAGCCGCGAGCGGCGCGCGGTCGAACTCAGCGAAGATATCGGCGGGTAGACGGCACGCCTCCGTGGCGATGACGCGCTCTACTTCCTCGTACGAGATACCCGGGACGTTATCCTGCAGTTTCGTCAGCGCCTTCAGGTAGTCGGGAGGCAGGATGTCGGGTCGGGTGGAAAGCATCTGTCCGAGCTTGATGAACGTGGGCCCGAGCTCTTCCAGCGCCTTGACCAGTCGCTCCGGCTCAGTGAGGACGGCCACGTCGGGCGAAGCTTTGTGCCCCAGTTTCAGCCGGCCTTCGAGCCCGAGCCGAGCCGCCAGCTCGGCGAGCCCGTAGCGCACCAGCACGGCACCGATGTGCCGCACGCGACTTAGCTGGCGTCGACCCTTCAGCCAACCAAACGGGTCGAAACTCGGCATCGGTGTGGGCTGCAGACAGGGCTCTTCCGGGTTCTCAGGCAAGATATCTCCTCATCTCAGTAGCTCGCATCTGATGATAGCCGGCTGGCTGAGCGGAGTCAAACGGCAGAGCCGCCGCAGGGATGAAGCCGGAAAGGCTGAATCGAGTTCGGCTGTGCAACCGCAGATGACGCAGATGGCCCGGAGTGGGATGGGAGATCCGCAGATTCTGAGGTTAGGGGCTGAGGAGGAATCTGAGGAGCGGAATTCGGAACCTTGGCGTTCTTGGTGGTTCAATCTCGGTCTCCGGTATTCGGATTTGACATCCGGGCCAGCCCGGCCTACCATGAACCGATGAACAAGACCTGGCGAGAGAAGCTGGCCGACGCCAAAGACCTGCCCAAGACGATGGTCATTCCATCTCCCGCAGAAGTAGACGAGGTGATGCGCCGAGTGCCGAAGGGCAAACTCGCGACCATCAACGAAATCCGTGCCTGCCTCGCAAAGAAGCACGGCACCGACATCGCCTGCCCGATGACGACCGGCATCTTCGCCTGGATTGCCGCACACGCGGCCGAAGAAGCGAAGGCCGAGGGCCGGACGGACATCACGCCTTACTGGCGCACGCTCAAGTCCGGCGGCGAGCTGAACCCCAAGTATCCCGGCGGCATCCCGGCCCTGAAGAAACTCCTTGCCGCTGAAGGCCACAAGGTTGTCAAGAAGGGCAGCAAGTTCCTCGTCGCCGGCTTCGAATCCAAGCTCGCCACGCTCTAGCCCGCACGGACCATCTGCCACTACAGATGAGCACAGGTCGCTGCTGCCAACGGGGCTCCCGCAACCTGACTCTGAAACGGACTGCGGTCTAGCGGTAGACTTCGCGGCGGTGACGTATACGCATTACCCTGACTTCGCGCACGTCGTCGTCTATCTCGTAGACAATACGGTAGTCCCCGACCCGGATGCGCCAGTCGCGGTGCGAACCGGTGAGTTTCCGGCAGCCATGCGGACGCGGGTTGTCGGCTAGGGATCGAAGCGCGCTCCCCACACGCCGGAAAACAGAAGAGTCGAGACGCCGCAGGCTGCGTTCAGCGGCGGATTCGAGAAGGACGACGTACACGGGGAGTCGACGGCTGCGCGTCGCGGGCGGTGAAGTCGGCGGCATCGTCCTGCGGACACCGGGCAAGGACGTCGGACAGGCTGCGGAACCGCAGCGGACGCTCACGCATCCGTCTCAGGGCTCGCAGGTCCTCCAAGTCCTCTGCCCGCTCAAGCAACTCCTCGTACTCGGCGATGTCGAGGATCACGGCCGCCGGTCTGCCGTCGCGATACACGAATTCTCGCTCTCGTGATGCCATACGGAATTGTGGCCTAAATGCCGGCGTAGTCAAGCCGCGCCCGTCGGCGCACCTGCTTCAACGACTTTGCCCACGCCGCGCGCGCGGGCCGCTGACCCAGCACTTCGGTCTTCAACCGCTCCATCCCTTTGTCCCTGGTCCCTCACTCGACCCCTCGAATCCTGGAATCCTAGACGCCTGACTTACCACTTCCGCCTTCCGGTCTCTGGGGTCCTCTTGTCCTTGATTCCTTGCCCACTAGACCCTCAAGCACACAGCTCAAAGCTACGATGAAGGCTCGTCAGAAAGCTCGTCTGGAAGCTCGCGAGAAAGTACCATAGAACGCTTACTCGAAGGCTTACTGCATCGCTTCGCGCATCGCTCATCTCAATGCTCGTCACATCGCTTCGCGCATCGCTCATCTCAAAGCTCAGCGCATTGCTTCTCACATGGCTCGCTACAAAGCTCAGTCGAAAGCTCGCGTCAAAGCTCTTCTGAAAGCTCAGTTCAAAGCTCATTTCAAGGCTTGTTTCAGGGCTTCTTCGAACGCTCCTTGGAAGGCTAGCCCCCAGGCGACCCCTATATGCGGCCTTTCCGCTAACCGACAGGACTTAACCGACTGAGAGTGATGAGTTTACGCCCTACCGGGAAGAATCACCAAACCCACAGTTCTTTTTGCTCTTTTCGGCCCGAAGTCAGTCCCGGCGGCCTGTAGCCCAAGAAGTATATAAACCTCGTGCCGCGGTTCGCCACACTGCACCCGGTTCATGACGAACCGCGCGACATGGCTGGCCGAGAATCGCGGAATCCCGCATTCTGATGTCTGACTCTGGCTTCGGCCGCTGGCTGTCGGCTGTCAGCCGGTAGCTGTCTTGCCCTCGTCCGCTTGACTTATGCCGCGTGTTATCTATCCTCACTTCTGCAATGGCCATACAATTGCCGAGGGATTTGGCTACCCGCGTTCAGGCCGTAGTCCGGCACTTAAGGTCCTTCGATTGAACACAGCTATCGGCCATGACAGGGATGGAATCGCCCGCCAATCCTCCATGATTGACCTGAACTGCGCTTGACCCAGCACGACCTGCGAATATCATCAGGGGCATGAAAGGACAGCAACCCCCTGCCGGAAACCAGCGGGCAGAGGACACTCAATTGAAGCAGGGAGAGTTCAGATTTGAGGTCGACAGCGGACTACTTCTTCAACTCGGAGAAGAACTGGTCAGCAAGCCTTGGGTGGCTTTGGCCGAGCTGGTAAAGAACTCGTACGACGCCGATTCCACGTACGCGATTGTCGAGTTTAAGAACGTCAAGAGACCAGGCGGCGAGATTACAATTGTCGACGAGGGCAGCGGCATACCATTCGACCGACTCCAGGAAACCTGGATGAGAATCGCCACGACCGACAAGAAACTCCACCCCGAGTCACCGCGATACAAACGCCCGCGGGCGGGTGCCAAGGGCATCGGCAGGTTCGCCGCGCGACGACTCGCGAACAAACTGGAACTGGTTTCCGTCGTGGACACGGGAGTAGGCCAACCCCGCGAGCAGACCACCATTCACTTCGACTGGGCCGCGTTCAAGCCCGGCATGGATGTGCAGTCCGTGCCGGTCGTCTACGAACGAACATCGGTGGAACCGAACGTGGCTACGGGGCTGACTCTCAAGATGACTGAAGCACGAGACGCGTGGACCGAAGATGCGATGAAGGAACTCCAGCGAGAAGTCCTTCGTGTTGTCAATCCTCTGTTTGGCCCGATCTCCACGCACGCCACGGGGCGTTTGGCGGATCCTGGATTCTCGGTTCAATTTGACGCACCTGAGTTTCCGAAGTTCGCTGGAGGCCTAGACGAGGAATTCCTGAAGATGGCGGTGGCGGTCCTAAGGGGAGAAGTCGATGCGGACGGGAAAGCTCGATTCCGCGTCACATTCCGACGTGGGCACGACGAAATCAAGGCCCAGGAATTCGCTTGGACTCCGCCAGGTCAGACGTACCCGGGAATAGCGCATGTGAACTTGGTGGCATACTACTTCGCATTCACATCTGATGAATACGAAGAAACTGCCTTCAGCCTACCAGAAGCGAGGCTGCTGGGTCGTGAGTACGGCGGCGTGAGCATCCGACTGGACCGTTTCCGCATAGCACCATACGGAACGAAAGGTGATGACTGGCTCCACCTAGACGAGGACAGAGCCAGAAGGTGGACCACTACCCCGGAAGAGCTCGAGGGGACCGTGGAAGGACTGGAGCGTCCGATGCTCCTATTGCCAGGAAACATGCAGCTGTTTGGGCAAGTTCAGCTTTTGCGCGAAAAGCATCCGCAGTTCAGGATAGCAGCAGACCGGGAAGGTCTGGTTGAGGATGCAGCGTTCGAGGAACTCAAGAAGTTTGTACGGCTTGGCATCGACTGGCTTACGGTCCAGTACGCCCGCCGAAGTGTAGCTCGTCGGGCTGTACGCCGTGTGCAGCGCCGCGTGAGAAGGCAGTCGCCCGCGCAGCTTCTGGAGACGACAAAGACGAGTCTTGTGACGCTAGGTGAGAAGATCGGCGTAGAAAAGACGCGCGAGGCTCTGCACCTATTGGATGCTGCCTCCGAGGCAATTGCCGAGGAGGAACAGGAACGGATCGGCGAGATACAGATGTTGCGCGTTTTGGCTTCCACCGGGACGATGATAAGCGTCATCGACCACCAGCTACTTGAGGTGCTGACCGGGCTGCGGGCCAAGTCAAACAGACTTGGCAGACTCGTTGAACACCTGCCGGGATCCTACAGACCTGAGCTTGAGAAGGAACTGACCGGGCTGGGCAAGTGGTTAGACGACGCTAGGCAGCTCGCCGACCTTCTCGGGATGATGGCCGGCAAGGAAGCACGGACAAAGCGCATCCCTCACAACATCAGGGAACTAGTGCGCGACTTCCTCGCGGCCTTTGAGTCATTCGCCAAGGAACACGGCGTCACGCTTGAGAATGGGGTTCCGTCTGAGCTGGTGTCACCGCCGATGTACAGGTGTGAACTCGGGGCGATTCTGTTGAACCTCCTGACGAACGCCCTGAAAGCAGTCTTGGACACCCAGCGGCGCGAAGTGTTCGTTTCGGCCAAGGATTCCCGCGGCAATTTGGTCCTTCGTGTCTCGGACACAGGCAAGGGAGCGGATCCCCACAAGTGGGTTGACTACTTCATGCCATTCGTCAGCGAGAGCGAGCCCAACATTGAACTCGGCACGGGAACCGGAATGGGGCTCACAATTGTACGCGACCTCGTGGAGCTCTACGGCGGAGAAGCCCGGTTCGTCGAACCAGACACTGGGTATAACACAGCAGTCGAAGCGAGGATCCCATATGAAGCATGATGCCCGTGACGAAACGCTGCGCGCCGTACTGATCGAGGACACGCCGCGCGAAATGGCTGACATACGTGAGACACTGGAAGGTATAGGAGGACTGACGGTCGTGGAGGTCGTCTACCGCGGCCCGGAGCTGACAGTCCGCGATGCGTTGAGCAAGAAGCCGCATGTGGTCCTTGTTGACTTCAGGCTCGTTAGACCCCCTAGAGGCCAGCACGTATTGCCGAGCCAAGGCAGCTCGTTGGCCGCTCTACTTAAGGAGAAGGACCGGATGCCGGATACGCCCGTGTTCTTGATCTCGCTCGGAAGACTGACGAAGGAAGAGCCGCTGATCCACATCCAAGCCACCCCGCGTTCTTTTGACGGCCTCCTAATCAAGGAGGACATTCACGGTGACCCCGACGGCACGGTCGCCAAGATATGTGCCGTTGTATCGGGCTATCGCCGGCTTGCCGCCAAGAGGATGCGTACGCGCCAAGGCCTCTTTGCTCTCTTGGGCGCGCGAGAGGCGGACTTCGACGTGCTGTTGAAGGCGGATCCTCCTCCTTCGCTCGTCGCCAACCGGTGGGATGTGACCGAAGGCGCACAGTGGGTTCGACATACGCTGATGGCCTACCCGGGCATCCTTTATGATGATTTGACAGCGGCTTGCTTCCTCGGACTGTCGCTGGGCTCATTTGGGTCAAGCAAAGTCGCCGAGTTCTTTGCTGAAGCTCGCTATGGCGGTCCGTTCTTCGAGGAGTCGAAACGTTGGTGGAAGTCGCTTCTCCTGAGGAAGGCGACAACGTACATGCTGGACGCAAAGGAACCTGGTCCCCCCATGGCGTTTGGACAACTGTGGCGGAGGAAGAACCGGGCTACTAAGCTCTCGCACTGCACTTCCTCCGGAGAGGAACCGGCGGACTGCGTCTGCTATGTGCTTCGCGAACCAGTCAGACGCGAGTACTCCCTGCCCTACCGACCCGATGCACGGCCTGCGATTATGGACGAGGCTCGCGTTTCCTACCGGGCCATCAGGGAGGCCCGCAAGGGGTTTGACCCTTCCCTGGTCGCGCCTGATGCAAGGTCACTGATCGACCACATCCGCAACAAGACGCAGTGAGCGGCTACACAAGCCCCCTCGTGCTTGCAGAGATCAAAGCGATACGAGAGCGATTGACAGAGTTGGAAGTCCTCGACAGCTCGGCCGGGCTAGTCCTGGATTCTATCGTCGCGCAGGTAGAAGTTAGTCGTAGTCCGAAGAAGTGGCATTTCACAATCCCCCAAGAGAGGCCACTTCGCTTCCGGAGAAGCACAACCTCCGACAGTAGAGACGTCAAGTTCGACACTACTGTCGATATCTCGGGGGTGTTCCCTGCCCCCAAGGAAGGAAGGCCAGCTGATGGGCACAGCGTGGTGGTCCGGATCTGGACGCCGGACGAGTCCGTCTGGTTTGTGGAAAGCCTTGACGCTAACTGCATTCATCGCGAGATCGACCCGGCCATGGGACGTGTGATGCACAGGTTCCACTTCGACGCCGCCAGTAGCGCTCGCGAGCCTTGGAGCCATTTTCACATTGGTGGGAGTAGGCGGGAAGGCAAGGAGCAATTCCGGTTCCCTGAAGATCAAACCTTGCCTAGGTTCTTCCATCACCCCATGGGGCTTATCCAGACATGCGAATTCGTGCTGTATCATTTCTTCCCGATGGTGCATGACAGCGTTGCAGAAGAGGACTCTTGGGCTATCGCTCTCAGGGCCTCTGAGGACGCCTACCTCGGGAAGTACTTGGAGCGGCTACATGAGCTGACCCGACAGGGCCGGGGTTCGGAGAGCTTCCACTCCTTCTGTTGCACAGCACCTTCGTGACAGCGGTTCGGCCCGGCTACATCAAGCGCCTCGGTAGGTACTACACGCCAGATGGGGTGGCCGCCGCGCTATGCCGGTGGGCTGTGAGGAGCAAGGTGGATACGGTTCTGGACCCCAGCTTCGGCGGTTGCGCGTTCTTGGAGGCCGCTGCCGAGCGGCTCGCAGCACTTGGTTCGCGCCGCCCGGTCGAGAACCTGCATGGCTTCGACAAAGACAGACGAGCGTTGACGTCGTTGACGCAGCTTATGAGAGGCCAGCCTGCAACCGGCAGGTTCCACGTCCCACGGGATTTCCTGGCAACGACCCCAGGCAGCGATGAGTGCCCTGTCGTCGACGTCGTCGTGGGCAACCCGCCATACGTTCGCCATCACCTATTGAAGGGGGCGCGCCGCATTGTTGCCCGTGACGCGGCCCTGTCGAGCGGGTGCGACCTGTCGGAGAAATCGAGCTACTGGGGCTACTTCGTGTTGCATGCTGTCCGCTGCCTCAAGCCGGGTGGCAGGTTGGCGTTCGTGTTGCCTATGTCACTGCTCACGACTGACTATGCCGACACGGTGCGAGCTGTGCTGTTCCAGGGATTCGGCAGGACCAGGGTCATCATCATGGACCAGAGGCTTTTTGAGGGAGCGGAAGAGCGGTCAGTCGTTGTCCTCGCCGATGGCTGGTCGAACGCCCATGAAGGCGTTTCGGTAGAACGCGCACGGGATGCTCATGCGCTGTCAGCCGCTGTATCCGAAGTCCCGGCTAAGTGGAACGGTCACGCCTTGCTCAACGACAGGAACGCGTGGCGTCGTGAGCTTGTCGCCGAGAACTCATCGCAACTGATGGAACAAGTCCGTTCCGACCCGCATGTACGCTCACTTGGTGACATTGCAGACATTTCGCTCGGCGTGGTTACCGGAGCCAACGACTACTTCGTCCGCCCTTCGAGCCACATGCGTGAGTTGAAGGCACGCCCCAGACAGAGACACAGGATTCTGTCCGGTGTCCGGGGCGTGGAAGGCCTTGTTGCCGATCGCAAGTCGTTTGAGGCGCTGCGGCGAAACGGCGAGCCATGCGAGCTTCTTCTGCTGAGGGAAGGCGATGAAAGGACAGGGGTCCGAGTCTACCTCCAATCGAAAGCGGCCCGGCGCGCGAAGACAGCCTACAAGTGCAAGGCACGCGAGCCCTGGTTTGTCCTTGGTCCGCAGGTTCCACCGGATGCGTTCCTGACCCCGCTTTCGGGACCATACCCCCGACTCATCCTGAATGGTTGGCGCCTGGACTGCACAAATACGCTCTACAGGATCAACTGGAAGCCGCCGATGACCACGACACAGGCGGAACTCGTAGCCTTGTCCGTCGTGAGCAGCCTTGGTTCGCTCAGCGCAGAGTTGGCTGGCCGGGTCTACGCGGGAGGAGCGCTGAAGTTGGAACCGCGCGACGCGCGCAAGGTCTCAGTTGTCGTGTCTGATGCGTCGGCTGAGGACGTGAGTCGTTGCTTTAGACAAGTGAGCAAGCTGCTCTCAACTGGCGACTGGGCACAGGCTCAGTCGGTGGCCGACGAACTGGTCCTGCGTGGGGTTCTTCGTGCGGGCAAGCGACTCGCCCAGCAGTTTCAGGAAGCCACGATGGCGCTTCGGACGCTCCGCCAAGCGAAGTGACACGTAACAGTGAAGTCCACCAGATTCCGTTCGTCCATCTGACACGCCCGCCCGCGAGGCCTACAATCCAGCCATGATCGAGCGCACCGAACCCCGCCGTGCCTTGATGCAACCAGAAGCAGATGCTCGTCACCGAGATCTAGATGTCCTCGACCCTCCACAGAGGAAGACATGACTCACGAACAGGTGCAGATTGTATTCGAGCAGATCTTTGATGGCCTGAGCATGGCGCTGTCCGAGGCACATCTACCGTGGAAGCCAACTAGCAGGGAGAACAAGTGGACGGAGACTGTCTTCCACTGTATGGAGGCGCTCGCGGACGGGCGCCATGTCGTGAACTGGAGGGTCAAGGGCGCGAAAGAGCGACCTCCCGCTGGCCCAGGAGAGTGGTTGTTCGACCTCACCTGGTGCGATGGAAACCCGAGGTCAGGGGAGTTTCGCGGGCTCGTGCTGGCGCTGGAAAGCGAATGGGGCTGCGGCAGCCGGGACGGGTGGCCGAACAAGATACATGAGGATCTCAACAAGCTGCTTGTGGCCGCATGCCCACTCCGAGTCTTTGTATACTCGACCCCAGGATTTGCTCCAACCCAGCGCGATGTGCCTATGGCCCTGAACCTCGTGAGGAAGACCATGTCGGAGGTCCCTGGTGCAACATCGCTCAACCTCCTCGCTGTCCTCGTGTCGCCCAAGACCTCGGCAACGGGATCGTGTACGCTCCAAGGACTCATGTACGTCGGCAGCGGAGTGCCGACCCCCATCGAACCACGCTCATGCTGAGGCAGGGTAAACCTGGAGCACTTCCGGGGACGAAAGAGATTCCTGAAGCGCGGGGCCGTAAGGTCAGTTCCGACATCTGACGACTAACAGCCGACAGCGGCGCGCAGGATGCGCGCAGCTTCCAGTTCCCATCTCCTATCTTCTGATTCCACAGTTCCGGTGATTCACGTTCCCAACATCAGCCCGATGCCCACCCCACGCGGTTCATTTAAATGAACCGCGGGTCCCCGGTGACGCGGCAGGCGAAACAGTCACCCTGTTGTTTGGGGAATTCCCGCGAGCCCTTCCGGGAGTTCGGGAGCACGAGGCCGCGGCTTCGCCGCGAGTTCCCGTGCCCATTCTGACAGGGCGCCGTTGACTCTGTCAGGCGGGAGCCGATAATACCACTGGTACTATGAAGTGCGTAATCTGCAAACAGGGAGAGACCCGGTCTGGTACAGCAACCGTCACGCTTGTGCGTGGCGGCCTGACGGTCGTCTACAAAGGCGTACCGGCTCAGGTCTGCCCCAACTGCGGCGAGGAATACGTTGACTCTGCGGTGGCGGACCGGCTGCTCAAGGAAGCCGAGCAGACCGCGCGCAACGGCACGCAGGTCGAAGTCCGCCAGTTCGCCGCCGCTTGACGAACCAAGACTGAGGACAGAAGACGGAGGACCGGCGAGGGACAATTCCCCTGTTTCCGGCCGATGTCAAGACGCAACGCGGCTTCGCCGCGAGTGACCAGTCATGAGAGACCCTCTCGTCTGACTCAGGGCGACTCGGAGTCGGTTGCCAGGTTCCAGTTACCAGTTGAGCGAAGCCCCGGTGACGCGATAGGCGATTCCTGCCGCGGCGCACTCCTCGGTCCTCACTCCTCAGTCCTCACTCCTTAGTTTCTAGTCCCTGCCGCCCATCCCACGCAGTTCATTCAAATGAACCGCGGGTCCCCGGCGACGCGGCAGGCGATTCCTGACGCGCGCGGGGCCGTAAGGGCAGTCCGGCGGGCACCGGATAATTCAGAAGTCAGATACCAGAGACCAGAATGCAGAATTCCGCCGACCCCAAAGCTTCCGCGATTCATTAGAGTGAACTGGTAGGAGTCGAGTCATGGAACGGACAGCGGACGGTCAGCGGAAACCGGCTATAGGTTGTTGAATTCCTCTACGCCCAGGCCCATCTCACGTACAATCGCGCGGAGGGTCCCGATTGGGACGTCTCCCGGATGCCGGGGCACTGGAATGGTGATGTCGCGTTCGGAGAGGTAGTAGACCGGGTGCCGGCTGGTGCGGATTTCCCGGTAGCCGGCGCGCCTGAGTTTCGCGGCCAGCTCGCGGTAGGAGACGCGGACGAGCTTAGGCATGTACCGGACGTCGGTACACGTTCAGCCCGCCGTAGCGAACCCGCCTGAGCTTCAGGGCCGCGACCTTGCGACGAGCCTCCAGGCAGCTCTCGATGGCGTCAACCGCGTTGCGATAGGCTTCCTCCAGCGTCTTGCCGGATGCGACGCAGCCGCGAATCGCTGGCACCGTGGCGGTGAAGACGCCATCCTCATCCTGGAAGTAGTTGATGTCGAATTCCTGATAGGCTGCTTTCATCGTGACCAGTATAGGTCGCTGCTGCCCGGCGGTCAAATGGGGAAGCAAACCCGGCGATGCAGCAGGCGATTCCTGACGCGCGCGGGCGGGTCAGCTTACGGCTCACAGCTAACAGCTTATGGCCAGCGGCCGACAGCGGCGCGGAGGCTGCGCACCGGCATTGACATAGAGTCGTCACCCGCTAGACTGCGTCCGAAAGGAATCTGTTATGACAAAAGTACGTTTGTTAGTTATTGCCGCGGTCACGGGCGCTGCACTTCTGGGCCCGAACTGCAGTCCTTCGCTCGCTCCCATACACCCGATGACCATCGGCAGCGTGTGGAACACAACAACCATTACGCTCTCCGGGCCCGCCGGCGGGCCGCTGGATACCGTGTCGACAACCACCATCACGCGAACCGCGCTGCAGAAAGCCAGTCTGGCCAATGGCAGAGAGGTCGTGGAGTTCAAGGATGATTCAGCCATCCACACCCGGACACCGGACACGACCGTCTCCGCGACCGGTGACTACTACATGGCTGAAGTCGGTGACACGATCATGTCCTACAAGAGCCTTGACGACACCATCGGCACACCCGTGCTGATGTCGGACCCGGTAGCGGGCGATACCTGGTTGGAAGGCACCACCGGGGTGACGGTCGTCGGCCAGGAGGACGTTACGGTCGCGGCCGGGACGTACCGGAAGGCGTGGAAACTGAAGCTGACCGTCCATTCCCCGGTGACCTTCGACATCTACGAATGGTACGCCCGGGGCACCGGTATGGTGAAGTCGTACTACGATGCCACCTTCCTCGGCAAGGAGCGGATCTTTGACCAGGAACTGACCTCGGCCACGATCAAGTAGCGAACGAATTCCGGGGACTCATAGAAGCCCCTGACGCGCGCGGGCGGGTCAGCTTGCGGCTGACAGCGTACCGATTCTAGATTCTAGATTTGTAGACTAGCTGACTCAGGCCTTGGCGGTCTTGGCGAGCTTGGCGGTTAACCCATTTTCGATTGACGATTGCCGATTCTAGATTGCCGGACCGGTATCCGAAGCGGAGAGCGGTTGGCGGTCAGCGGGCGCGGTGCTTTCGGGCGGAAGGATGTGCGAAGGGGCTAGACCCGGAAGAGCTTGTCGCCGAGCAGGGCGGCCGTGACGCGGCCGCGCATGGTCCGGCCGAGGAAGGGCGAGTTGCGGGAGAGCGAGAGGACCCGTTCCGGAGCGTATGTCCACTCTGCCTTGAGGTCGAGCACGACCAGCTCAGCTTCGGAGCCGGCGGTAATCAAGGCCGGCGGCAGGTTCAGGATCCGGCGCGGCGCGACCGTCAACCGGGCGATGTAGTCGGCGAGCGACAGGGCCTTGCCGAGGACGAGCTGATCGTAACCCAGGCTGAAGGCGGTCTCGAAGCCGATGATGCCCGGCGGTGCGGCGTCGAACTCGGCGTCCTTCTCGCCTTTGAGATGCGGCGCATGGTCGGTGGCGATGGCGTCAATCGTCCCATCTGCAAGCCCCGCAATCACGGCCCGGCGGTCGATCTCAGTCCGGAGCGGCGGGTTGACCTTGTAGTTGGAGTCGAAGTCGGCAAGGGCATCTTCGGTCAGGGTGAAGTAGTGCGGGCAGGTTTCAGCCGTGACCTGCACCCCGCGTGCCTTGGCCCAGCGAATAATCTCGACCGTTGCCCGCGCCGACACATGGGCGATGTGAAGCCGCGCGTGCGTAAACTCGGCGAGCAGGACGTCACGCGCCGCCTGCGCCGACTCGGCTACGTCCGGCCCAGCCTTCATTCCCAGCCGGGTCGAGACTCGCCCTTCGTTGGCGACGCCCTCGACCAGTTCCTTGACCTCGCAGTGGGATATGACCGGCACGTCGAACGCTTTGCAGTATTCGAGCACGCGGCGCATCACCTGCGGGTCCGCGACCGGCGAGCCGTCGTCGGAGAATCCCACCGCGCCGGCTTCCTTCATCGTGCCGATTTCCGCCAGCTCTTTGCCCTGCCTGGCCTTGGTGCAGCAGCCGATGGGATGGACTCGCGCGTATCCGGCTTCGGTTGCCCGGCGGATTTCAAACCGGACCTGCGCCTCGGTGTCGATTGGCGGTTCGGTGTTCGGCATCGGGCAGACGCGCGTGAACCCGCCGGCAAGAGCCGCCGCGGTCCCGCTGGCGATTGTCTCTTCGTCCTCGCGCCCGGGCTCGCGCAGGTGGCAGTGCATGTCGACGAATCCCGGCGCGATGTGCCTGCCGCGGCAGTCTATGACCTCGGTGCCGGGAGGCGCGGTGATGGCGGCTCCGACCCTCTCGATTCGGCCACCGACCACTAACACATCCGCGCGGGACTCTTTCAGCGTCTCCGGGTCAATCACCGTCCCGCCCTGCAGCAGCACTCGGTTCAAAGTCTGTTCGTTCATCGTCTCTCGTTCACCGCTGGCCGTTCCGCACTTCTGCACTCTGGATTCTGGTTTCTGGATTATCCGGTTCTCCCTCATTCTGCCTGCTCTCCGCCTGCCAACAGGTACAGCACCGCCATCCGCACCGCGACTCCGTTCGTGACCTGCGGGAGCACCAGTGCCCGGCTGAAGTCGGCCACCTCAAAGTCCATTTCCACGCCCCAGTTCACCGGCCCCGGGTGCGTTACGACGACCTCGGGCGCAAGCTTACGCAGCCGCTCCGCGGTCAGGCCATAGAGCGCGCGGTACTCGCGCACGGTGGGGAAACTCGACGACGTTATCCGCTCGAGCTGGACCCGGAGCATGTTCACCACGTCCACCTCGTACAGAATCCGGTCCAGGCGGTAGAAGACCTCGCAGCCGTACTGCTCGATGTCGGACGGCAGCATAGTCGGCGGGCCGCATACCGCGACCTTTGCCCCGAGCTTGGCAAAGGCGAGCAGATTGGAATGGGCGACGCGCGAGTGGGCGATGTCGCCGACAATCAGCACCCGCTTCCCTTCCAGGCTGCCCAGCTTCTCGCGCAGGGTGAAGGAATCGAGCAGCGCCTGGGTCGGGTGCTCGTGCGCGCCGTCCCCGGCGTTGACCACGAAGGCTTTCACGTGCCGGGAGAGGAAGTGCGGGGCGCCGGGCGACGAGTGCCGGATAATGATGCCGTCCACGCCCATCGCCTCGATGTTGCGGGCGGTGTCGAGCAGCGTCTCGCCCTTGGAGACCGACGAGGTCGCCTTCGAGAAGTTGACGCAGCCGCAGCTCAGGCGGCTCGCGGCGAGGTTGAAGGATGTGGAAGTCCGGGTCGAGGCCTCGAAAAAGAGGTTGATCACGGTCCGACCGCGCAGGGCCGGCACGATTGGAATCGGCCGGTCGAGCACCTGACGGAATGTGCGGGCCTGGTCGAGAATTGTCAGAATTTCGGAACGGTCAAGACCCTCGATGCCGAGCAGGTGCTTTGACCTCAGCTTCATCTTGGCTTTTGGCTCTTGGCTTCTGGCTTTTGGCTTGACCCGACCCTCGTCAGCACAATCTCATCTCGCCCATCTGTTTCCTTCAGGAAGATGTCGACGAGGTCAGACCGCTCGGTCTTGATGGTTCTGGCTGCGAAATCGGGCTGGATGGGCAGCTCGCGGTGCCCGCGGTCGACCAGCACCGCCAGTTGTATCGCCCTGGGCCGGCCGAAGTCGAGCAGCTCGCTCAGTGCCGCCCGAATCGTCCGCCCGGTGAAGACCACGTCGTCCACCAGCACCAGCGTCTTGCCGTTGATGTCGAAGCCTATCTCCGACCCGCGGACGATCGGTGTTTCGGCCACCAGTTGCAGGTCATCGCGGTAGAGCGTGATGTCAATCGCCCCGACCGGTATCGGCGAAAATGGGGACTGTACCGCGCGTCCTCGCGCTCCGGGGGACTGTCCCCGTTTTCGCCGGGAGTTGTTCCCGACCGACAGCCGCGCGGCGAGCCGCTCGGCCAGCGGCACTCCCCGGCGTTTGATGCCCACCAGGGCAAGGTCTTTGACTCCGCGATTGTGACGGACTATCTGTGAAGCGAGCTTGGTGACGAGGGCGGTGACTGCCTTGGAGTCGGCCAGCCGCCGCGTCATTTCACCAGCAACCCGACCGGTATCAGGACGCAGTAACCGAGGACCAGGAGTATCGGCGCCAGCGTGATTGAACCCGATGCGAGTGTGATGAATCCGACGATGATAGTCGCGAGCCCGGCGCCCATGATGGCATAGTTCTTCTTCCTGAGGTTGATCATGGGACGGAGCGGCTTCTTCGGTGCCGGCTTAGCCGGCTGCGGTCTGATGGGTTTGCGGTCAGGCTTCATTGGACAGTTTCCTCGGCGTCCATCTTAACGCTCATTGGCCTGAAGTCAAGCCAGGGAAGCCACAAGCCTCGGGCAGCCTCTCCCTCTCCTCGCTGAGGAGAGGGTTGGGGTGAGGAGCGCGTTGCGGATCTGTGTAATCTGTGGATGTCCTTGTCCGGCGTCCCGCATTCTGAATTCTGGTCTTCCGATTCATCCGGACCCCGCGTGATCATCTGCGCCATCTGCGGTTGTTTCTTCCTTGCTTGGACTTACTGCATCGCCCGGCTCGTCATCCAGCTTCAACCGTTCGTCGACCGGCGGGGGCGCGAACCGTTTCTCCAGATACACGACAATGTCCGCGGTCCGAACCGCCGTCGTTCCTCGTTCCCCCGTCTGCTGCCCCTCATTCGTCATTCGGACTTTGTCATTCGTCATTCTATTGCTGCCAGCAGGCAGCAATAGGTGCACTCCCCGGAAGTTGTCCAGATAGCTCTTATGCGAGAATGGACTGACGACGATGCCGCCCGAGGTGCGGAACCAGCGGCGGAATTGCTTCCACTCGTACCGCGTCGTCATGACGCGCTTGTCTACCTCTATACCCTTGTCGTCAAACGTGTATGTGACCGGCAGGAAGTAGGTGTTCAAGGCAAGGAAGAACACAACCACGGCCAGCAGGCCAAGAACCGGACCGAACCCGACCCAACTGAACCCGACGAACACAAGGATAAGGACTGAGGCCACGATCGTCCTCGTGGGTGTTTCCTTTGCCCTGTGTACGGTCCAACTCAATGGCTCAGTCATCACTTGGCCTGGGATATCAATCTTGCACCTGGGTCTTCAATGTGGCAAGTGGGCCCGGTCCGGGTCGAACGGACGACCAGCTGATTATGAGTCAGCTGCTCTGACCAACTGAGCTACGGGCCCGCGCCCGACACTTTACCAGAAGCCGTCAGGCAGTCAAGGGAGAAGTGTCGGGCGCGAGTGACCAGGTGGCAGTTTACAGGTTGCAGTATTAGAGGAAGAACCCGTGGTTAGGCGGTCAGGCACCGGACGAGAGGACCGGAATCTGCGCAATCTGCGTAATCTGCGGATAGTCTTCCGCTCAGACGAGGACGGCGCGGAGATGTTCTGAGATGACCTCGGCGACGAGGCGGGCGCCGGCTTCGTTCAGGTGTGCGCCGTCGATCGTGTACTCGCGGTCCTGACGCCAGGCAAACGTCGACTGGATGTCAACGCAGCGGCACGCCGCTTCTTCACTCAACCGCTTGACCATCTCGGTTGCCCGGCCGAGTGAGTATTCACACCCACTCGCGCATTCGCGTCCGGCAATCAGCGGCGGCAGAGTGAACACGACCCGCGCCCGCGCCTTGGTTGCACCCAGGAGATGCCGGTAATCTTCCTCCAAGGCGGCGTTATCGTCCCAGTCGGGGTACATCATCACGTCATTGGTACCGATCCAGACCATGGCCACGTCGCCGCGCTGCTGCAGCTTCTCGGCACGACGACGCAGACCCGCGATGGTGTCACCGTTGACACCCAGGTTCACATATTGGTGCTGGGGAAGCGCCTCCCTGAGGAAGGGAAGGAATCCGACCCCGACCGTGCCTTCGGTGAGGCTGTCGCCAAGCAGGAGAACCTTCACTCCGCCGCCCCGAACCGCCAGAAGTGCAGGACGTCCATGTCGTCGGGAATGTCGTCAAAGTGATCACCCTTCCCTTTCGCCGCGTCATAGTGTGCCCCATGGTCCGGGGTGAACACAAGCGCGCGGCTGTACCCAGCCCAGTGTTGATCAGTTACCGACTGGAGGCGCTCGAACGTCTCGACGTGCCGGACGGCTGCGGCGAGCGCCTCGGGGCTGTCCGGACGCGTCCGGTGAAGCTCGTCGTCGTATCCCTGGTTGTAGGAGAGAATGAAGTCATAGCGGTCGCCCGCAAACAAAGACAGCGTCCGATCCAGCACGGCGGCGTCGTCGGCTTCAATGAAGTAGTCAATCGGACGGTTGCGGAAGATGATGCTCACGCTGCAGTCCTTCACTGCGACGATGGCCACCCACTTTCCGTCCCGCGCCAGCGCATCGAAGAGCGTGTCGCAGGCCAGCACCGGACGTTCGTATTTCGTGATGCCGTGGACTTCAGGCGGAGCGCCGGTGAACATGGATGCGTAGCAGACCGGCGTCTTAGGCGGGGTCATCGCGCGCAGTTCTACCTCCACGTCCGACGCGGCAGCCAGCCGCTTCTTCAACTCCGGATGGTTGTCGAGAAAGACACGGCCGATGGCGTCAGCCGCGTAGACAAGCACACGGTCAACCCTGGCTGGCGCAAGCGCAAGCACAGGCTCAAGCACCGGAGCCCGGCAGACGGAAGGCGGCTCGATGCCCAGCAGGCGGCAGAGGGTCGGGGTGACCGAGGCAATGGTGTACGGGTGATCGAGTAGTCTAGTGGTCAAGGGAGACAAGGGATAGAGGGCCGGAAGGAAAGACGCCGCACGGGCAAGATTGTCGCGATTGAGACGCGAAGGTCAAGGGTAACACGAACCGGGGCCCGGGTCTGGGAGTCAGGGATGGGACCCAGATATCGGCGTCAGTCTCCAATCCCTGACCCACAGTCCCTGACCGTGGCACCGGGGCGGAGCGTGGCGGGTCTAAGATGGAAAAGGAGTTAACATGGCCAAGGTCAATCTGACGGTCGGTGACGAGTCGCCTTTGTTCTGTTTGCCTGACAAAGACGACAAGGAAGTCTGCCTGAAGGACTTCAAAGGTCGCTGGGTCGTACTTTACTTCTACCCGAAAGACCAGACGCCCGGGTGCACCAAGGAGGCCTGCGAGTTCACGGAGCGGCTTGATGACTTCGAGCAGATGGATGCGGCCGTGCTTGGTGTCAGCACCGACTCGACCGAAAGTCACCGCAAGTTCGCGGCGAAGAACAAGCTCTCAATCGTCCTGCTGAGTGACACCAAGCACGAGGCAATTGCCGCATACGGCGTGTGGCAGCCCAAGAAGTTTATGGGTAAGGAGTTCATGGGCACGGTCCGTTCGACTTTCCTTATCGACCCAACCGGGAAGATCGCCCACGTCTGGCCTTCGGTTAAGCCCTGGGGGCACGCGAACGAGGTCAGGCAGAAACTCGGAGAGCTGACTGGCCAGAAGCCACAGTCGTCGGCGACTCTGCCTCCACCCAGTCTGTAGTAGACCACCGGCGACTGTTAGAAACGTCGCAGTCGACTGTCGTTACGCACAAGCGGCAGCCGGACTTAGAGATTAAGTCTTCTCTGCGCAGCGACCGTTCAGCGGGCGACAATCAGCTTACGGGCGCTGGATTCCGAATCTTGTAGTCCCCGCACTATGTAGACACCACAGGCTAGCCCTCTCAGGGAGTTTCGACCGGGGCGAAGGTCCATCACCTTGCGGCCCCGGATGTCGTAGAGGTAGGGATGGGCCTTGAAGAAGAGGGAAGATTTAGGAGAGAGGAGGGAAGGTGCAAGAAGCAAATCCCCGCGGACAACCGTCGGCAGGTAGCACACTTCGCGCGGTTCGACCTTTGTGTGTTCCGCGACCCCCGGATATAGAAGATTCACACCCTTGGTCGGTTCGATGCTGTCGCCGTTCGAGTTCTTCAAAGTCATCTTGAGGATATACGCGCCCGGCAGCAGTCCGTGAGTATTCCAGGTCGCGAGCGTGTCTTTGTGCACGGGATGCGTGTGAACGCTGTCAATTGGATGCCAGGTTGTCTGCGAGTCGACGCCTGCCCAGGAGAACCGGTAGCTCCCGAACTTGAGCGGGTTGTACGGACCGGGTTGGATGTCGGCGGTTCCGGAAATGGGGAAAGCGGTGTCAGTCGCCGCCCACGACGGCACTGCGTAGTCGGACAGGTACACAATACCGGTGTCCAGCGGCTGCGGGTCGTATTCGCTGTTGCAGAACATCCACAGCAGCATTGACGCGCTGGTCGCTTCGACCTTGCCATATTCTACGGTCGAGCCGGCGCCCAGGATGAGCGAGCGGTCGCGCGAAACCACCTGAGTCTCAATCATCGAGTTCACGAAGAAAAGCTGGCTCGTGCTCTGCGCTCCTATGTACCCTCCGGACCCGTCGCAGATTGAGTTCTCGATTACGGCTTTGAGCGCACCCATCGCCAGCATCTCGCCGAACACGGAAGACTCCAGCACGAATATCGACGAATCCGTCGGGTACAGGTTCCAGGACCCAAGAAACGTGTTAACCAGACGGAAATGCCTGTCCGCCAGCGGCAGAGTGTAATCAGTTTGTTGCTGGTTGTTCACCAGCCCGGACATATTCACCGAATCCGGACCCGGAATCAGAAGTCCCGCAGCCCTCATCTGCGAGTTGCGTACGGTGACGCTGCATCCCGCCTGCGGGAAGCTGCCCCAGAGCACGCCGGTCATGGTATCGAGCGTCACGGTGTACCCGATGCCGGACACTCCCGGCGACCCGTCGTGGATTTCCCAGTGTCGCAGTGTCGTGTCTGCATCGGGCAACGTGATGTCGGCTGCGCTGCCAGAAGGGAAGCCGAGCCAGACCAGCGCGGTGTCGCAGTGGGCCAGGTGCAGCACCGATGAGTCAAAGATCACGTATTCCGACGCGAAGTCCGAGCCGGAGTAGTTCACCTGCGCGTGCCCGGTCAGGCTCACGGTTGTGAACCCGAGCTGCAAGGAGCAGGAGTTCACCGCGAATGCGGCGGAATCTGCAACCCCGACGCTCCAGGAGAATCCGCCGTAGCGGACGCGAGCGGTGTCGAACTCGAACCTGCCATCGTTTGCAACCTCGCTGCCATATTGGTAGGCAAACTGCTGTGGTATGGTCAGCGTCCCCTTTCTAACGCGCATGGTCCCATGGTTGAAAACGTATATGTCGCCGCGCAGCGTGAAGTCCGCGCTATCGAGGACGAGAGTGCCGTTGTTCAGCACGATGATACGTCCCTGATGAGTGTATGGGCCGGTGATGACTCTGGTCTCGTTGGAGTCGGGATACCCGACCACGATGTCACTGTCCATGGGCGCGAGTGCGGAGTGCCGGCTCCGAACGCCGCACGCGGGTTGTGGTACGAAGTTATCCGAGTGAGCCGCCCGTAGCTGCCGAAGCGCCGCGCCCGCCCGGACCCAGCCCGGGGTCAGGCCGGCCACAGCATAGCCCACAACTACAAAGAGCAGAAGCAGAGCATTACTCATGGTCTCCTCCTAGAACCGACGGTCCCAGAGCCTGACCAGCTTGGCGCGGAATTGCTCGTCGGACATCGAGTCCTCGCTGGTCTCAAGCGAAGTCCCGCCGCGCGCGTCCATCAGCTTCTGCACGCTCGCGGGTGCGAAGCGGGTGAGCTGCGCATACGCATGCGCGTCGCCCATCGGGTAGCGTTTGTAGTAGTAGCGCAGCGGGAACACAACGTAGAGCCAATCCTTGGCCCTGGTAACGGCCACGTAGAACAAACGTCGCTCTTCCTCAACACTGTCATCATCTTCGGTAGCCATGTCCGAGGGAATCATCCCATCGGCCGCGTGGATGACGTACACGACCTTCCACTCGCAGCCCTTGGCCGAGTGCATCGTCGAAAGCACGAGCCAGTCCTCGTCCTTGAACGGCGGCCCGGCGAAGTCCGCGGTCGAGTTCGGCGGGTCGAGCGTCAGGTCTGAGATGAAGTTGGCGCGCGACGTGTACCGCTGCGCA
>DATJQV010000070.1 GCA_035505375.1 bacterium
GGAGAGACTTTGCTAGAGGTTCTGCCAAAGGAATTACCATAGGCATTGCCAGAGGCAATACCAGAGACCGGGGGAAAGCCATTACCAGAGGCACTGCCAAAGCCATCGGGGAAGGCTCGACCAAAGACTCTGCCAGAGGCAATGGCAGAGGCTGTACCGGAGGCATTGCCCGAGGCTCTGCCAAAGGCTTTGGGAAAGGTACTGCCAAAGGTATGGGCAGAGCATCCCCCAGACCGGCCCTCGGGTGGTCAATCAGCGATTCTGCGAAAGTCCCTTGCACATTTCGGCTTTCTCAAGCGTATCTATGTATGAGACGGAAGGAAGGGATCAAGGGATTGAGGGATCGAGAGATCGAGTGGCGGGCACCGGATAAGCCAGAAGTCAGAAACCAGAGACCAGAATGCAGAAGTGGAAGAGGAAACGGATCGAGGGAGAGAGTAGCAGGCACCCGACAAATCAGAAGTCAGAAACCAGAAACTAGAATTCAGAATTGCGGGTGGAGCTGCAAGACGTCTGACCGCAGCAGTCCAGGACCTTGGCGCTCTTGGCGGTTTCTCTTGGCCCTACTTGTGCTTGAGCTTGCAGCTTGGGCTGAAACCGGCTAGATTGAGCCGTGTTCGGTAGGTTTCTGTTCCGTTGGCGTGGCGTCATCGGATTCGTCGCGTTCGGCGTCGTGTTCTGGCTGGCAAGGCCGACGACGAAGTCCTGCCTGCTCGGGCTCCCTGTGGTCCTCGTTGGTCTTGCGACTCGGTTCTGGGCGTCAGGCTACATCGGAATCGAGGGACGGGTGAGGGAGATTGGCGGACAGACGGAGGAGAGAGGAGTGAGGAGGGAGGATGGAGGAACGCCGCGCAGAAGGATCGTGGCCGGACCCTATCGAATCCTCAGGCATCCGTTGTACATCGGGAACTTCATGTTGGTGGCAGGAATGCTTCTCGCGCTGCGGCCGGCGGTGTGGATGGGAGCGGTTGTGCTCGCTGGGTTCTTGGTGGAGTACTCGCTGATAGTCGGGGCAGAGGAGAGGTATCTGGCAGACAGGATAGTTCAGAATCCAGAAGTCAGAAACCAGAATGCAGAATTCCAGATAGTGGTCAGCGGTAGGCGGGAAGCGGAAAGCGAGTCGTTTCTCCTGAGCCGTGCACTGGTTGAGTGGCGGACGTGGGTGGTGACGGGAGTAGGGTATGGCCTTGCGTTGGTGAAGGCCTTGTTGGTTAGGAGTTAGCAGGTAGCAGTCAGGAGTTGGGACTGCTAACTTACTGACTCTTAACTGCTAACTGAGCCTCAGCGGCGCGGCAGGATGTCGAACTCCGCCGTCACTGAGGCATGGTCGGACGGGCTGTTCGTATTGGCTATGTCTCGCACGCGACTGGTGAGCAGGTATGGGCCGGGTTTGAGGTCCATGGTGTGGACCCGTTCGACCGCGACGCCGGTTGGGCCGATTCCGTTCACGAAGCGTCGTGACACCGGCAGCACCGCCTTCTCGCGCGTTTCCCGCTGGACCAGTTCGTAGTTAACCTCGGCGCTGTGGTTTCCGGCCGAGTCCTGGTCGAGGTGGTATATCTCATAGAGGACGTAGAATGACTGGCCGCTGCGTACGCGCGGTACGACGAGCGGAACCGCACGCGACCAGTAGAGGCGACTGAATTGCGGGCTCTGAGTAGTGGAATCAACCAGCGAGTAGAACAGGACGTCGGAGGCGGGCTGATCCCGGCGCGCATACTCAATCAGGTTCAGGTTCTGAGTGCGTCGCGACGCTGTCCGGCTTTCGTTTGCGACGGCTGTGACGGTCACTGTATAGACGTCCGCGGGCAGCCTGAAGACCTCGCGGCCCACTGCAAAGTCGACTGCGGCCGTGTCCAGCGGAGTCCTACAGGTTACCCAGTAGGATTTGTGCACGCGCGTCCCCTTGGACTGCGGGGTGATGTCGATTGCCATGTTGATGAGGGGCTGGGTGTCGGACGGGAAAGCAGTCGCGATTGTACGCACGGGAATGCCGAACGCGAGTTCGACTTCAACCGTGTCCGCGTTCTGTGCGAGCCGGCCGAGTGAAAGCTCAAGGCCGAGCGGTTTGGCGTCGTCCCTGAACGATGGGGCGTTCCGCTCGATGTCTACCGCTTCGAGGGCCGGCATCACCGTTCGGGGACCGTAGCGGCTTTCGCCGACTTCCTTGAACGCCGTGCCGGTCCGCACGAAGTCGAACTGACGGCCGAGGGAATCGTAGGACCAGATTTCCGCCGGGTTGACGAATGTCCGGGTCGTCTCAGTCTGAGCGGCCCTGGGTTCGTATTGTTCGCGGTGGGCAGGGCCGTACCGGATGTACGTCAGGACGCGGTCGTCGTTCAGCAGGTCGGTCGTCCCGAAGTACATACGGGCCTCGATCGCGCGCTGACGGTAGAAGGCAGAAGGTGAAAGGAGGATGGAGGAATGAAGAGTGAGGACGGAAGTAGGAGGAGAGCCAGGCAAGGGAGGCGGATTGCGCCAGAACCAGTCGAGGTAGTTCGCCCTGTCTTGCGGACTGCCTGCCGACGCATAGTGCTGCGCCGCGCCGGGCGCCAGCGCCGCGAGGACGAGGTAGTTCAGCTTGTCATCGTCGGACAGGGCGTCGGCCGGTGACAGCAGCCGGACCTGGGAGCAGCTGAGGACAACGAAAGTGCAGAATGCAGAAGTCAGAATCCAGAATGCAGAATGCGGACTGCTGCCGGCCGGAGTCGACATCGGGAACCGTTCAGTCCTTGAGCATCGGCAGGTGCACGCCTTTGGCGCGGGCGACGGCCTGCGCGTCTTCGTAGCCGGCGTCGGCGTGGCGGGCGACGCCGGTGCCGGGGTCGTTCAGGAGCACGCGCTTGAGTCTTTCGTCCATTTCCGGCGTGCCGTCGCAGACGATGACCTGACCGGCGTGGATTGAGTAGCCGATGCCAACGCCGCCGCCGTGGTGGATGGAGACCCAGGACGCACCCGAGGCTACGTTCAGCATCGCATTGAGCAGTGGCCAGTCGGCAATTGCGTCAGAGCCGTCCTTCATCGCCTCGGTTTCGCGGTTCGGTGACGCGACCGAACCGGTGTCGAGGTGGTCGCGACCGATGACTATCGGCGCGCTGATTCGGCCCTCGCGAACAGCCAGGTTGAAGGCGAGTCCCGCCCTGTCGCGTTCGCCATACCCGAGCCAGCAGATACGACTGGGCAGGCCCTGGAATGGTATCTCGGCGCCGGCCCTTCTTATCCAGTTTACCAGTGCCGCATTGTCCGGGAAGAGGTCGCAGACAATCCGGTCGGTTTCCGCGATGTCCCTGGGGTCGCCGGAGAGCGCTGCCCAGCGGAACGGACCTTTGCCTTCGCAGAACAGCGGACGGATGTAGGCCGGGACGAAGCCGGGGTATTTCCACGCGGATAGGGTTCTAGGGGTCAAGGGGTCAAGGGGTCCAGTGGAGGAGGCGCGGATTTCGGATTCGGGGAGGAAGCCGCCTTCGACCGCTTTGCCGCGCAGGTTGTTGCCGTAGTCGAAGGTGACTGCTCCCATTGACTGGAGCTGGAGCATCAAGCGGACATGGTCGGCCATGGTGCGGTAGGATGCCTGTTTGTATGAGGCCGCGTCTGTCTTGCGCAACTCTACAGCCTTCTCGAACGGCATGCCGTTGGGCACGTAGCCGTTCAGTTCGTCGTGGGCCGAGGTCTGGTCGGTGAGCAGGTCAGGGACCACCTTGCGCTCGACCAGACGGGAGAGGAGGTCAACGATGTTGCCGGTCCAGGCGATGCTCAATGCCTGTTTGCGGGTCCGGGCGTCAAGGGCGCGGTCAATCGCCTTGTCGAGGTCGGCGGTGTTCTGGTCGAGATAGCGGGGCTTCTTGCTGGCCAGTCGCCGAGCAACACGCGACGGGTCCACCTCGGCTCCGAGGTAGGTGGCGTTGGCCATGGTGGCGGCCAGCGGCTGCGCTCCGCTCATGCCGCCGAGCCCGCCGGATACGACCAGGCGGCCGGCGAGGTCAGACGTGCCGAAGTGCTTGCGGCCTGCCGCTACGAATGTCTCGTGCGTGCCCTGCAGGATGCCCTGTGTACCGATGTATATCCAGGACCCTGCCGTCATCTGGCCGTACATGATGAGTCCCGCTGCTTCCAGTTCGTCGAAGTATGGCTTCGTGGCCCAGTGCGGAACAAGATTGGAGTTGGCAATCAGCACGCGCGGGGCATGAGGCCAGGTGCGGAAGACCGCTACCGGCTTGCCGGATTGGACCAGCAGAGTCTCGTCGTTCTCCAGTGCCTTGAGTGAACGGACGATAGCGTGGAAGCAGTCCCAGTTGCGGGCGGCCCTGCCGGTGCCGCCGTACACGATGAGCTGCTCCGGCTTCTCGGCGACCTCAGGGTCGAGATTGTTCATCAGCATTCGCAGGGCGGCTTCCTGGTGCCAGCCCTTGCAGTTGAGGGACGTGCCCCGCGGGGCTCTGACCGGCGCGTAGTCTGTGTTGTTCATCGCGTTGATACTCCTGGGTCAGATTATCCGCAGTCACGCCAATGTCAATCACCCGTTGATGATCAAGCGTTCCCCGAAAGGGATCGCGGTTGTCCAGGCCCGAACGTCGGGTCTATGTTGAGTCGAAGTCCGAGTGACGAAGCTCGAAGTCCGATTGAATCCCGAACAAAGAAGAATGGCCAATTCGGGTTTCGGACTTTGCCCGTACTCAATCGTCATTCGAGTTTCGGATTTCGAGTTTTCCCCGCACTCAATCTCTGATTCAGCGCAGGTTCGGTCGCTTGACTTTCTGAAGCGTACGCCTACACTTAACGCCGATGTGGTTCATCCCGCTCCTGCTCGCGCTCGCTCTCCCGGTTGAAGGGGAATTGAAGGTGAGGCTGGAGCAGTCTGTCTACCCGACTGACGACTCGACGACGATGCTTGAGATATCTTACGAGATTCCGAATACTTCCCTGACTTTTCTCCGGCAGGAGAGCGCATTCGTTGCCAGATATCAGGTATCCGTCCAAGTATCGGACAAGCGGCGGGACATAGTGGCCGGCGACATCTGGCAAAGCGCAGCCAGATTCAAGGAGTATGGGCCGACAGTGGATCAAGAGTCGGTCGAAGCCGGCGCAGTCAGCCTCACGATTCCCAAGTCTGCGATAGACGCACGGGTCGGCGTCAACGACCTGGAAAGCGAGCGGTCGGCATTGGCCACGTTCAGGATTGAACGACCGACCGGCGGCCTGATTGTCAGGTTCTTCCGGGCGGGCAAGCCGGCATCGGTTAGAAAGTACGGAATCGGCGACACGCTGGTGGCCGTTGCCGAGGCGGTGAACTCGCAGAGCCGGTTCGACAGTTGCAGGTTTGTGGTCAAACATGAAGGCCGTGCGGTGACCGGCGCGACGCTTCCGGCAAGGACGGGCGACGAGGGCGGACGGACCAAGGTGTCGGCGCGGTTTGAGTTCCCGATTGGTGACTCGACCAGCGTGGCGCGACTGGGTGGCGGGGACTACACACTCGAAGTCGCGAGCCTGGGTGCGGGTCAGCCGTTGAGCGCGACCACCGGGTTCCGAGTCGACGTGCCATTCTATCTTGATGATTCGGTCTACGTGGACAAGGTCAACCAGCTTGTCTATGTGGCGACTGATGCGGAGTCCAAGCACCTTCGTTCGGTCCCGCGCGGAGAACGCAGGCAGGCATGGAGCGACTTCTGGAAGAAGCGAGGGCCGTCGCCGACCAGCAAACTGGGCCTGACTGAAGAGGATTACTTCGAGCGGATTCAGTACGCGCAAGAGCACTTCGTGCACGGTGACCGGGGATATCTGAGCGACCGCGGCCATGTATACGTCCTTTATGGTCCGCCGGACCAGATTGACTCGCGGCCATTCGAGATTGACTCCCCGGCGCAGGAGGTCTGGTACTACTACCAGGCGAGCAAGCAGTTCGAGTTCGTCGACAAGTACGGTGCGGGCGAGTTCGTACTGGTGAACCGCGAGGAACTCTAAGAATGGCGAGAGGCGGCAGAGGTTTTGGAGTTCCGACCGGCGGCCGGCGTTCGGTGATCGGGGGAAGAAGATGAGTGCTTGTTTCGCGTTGCTGCTCGCTCTGACCGGGGCGGTCGATTTCGGCGCCGACTGGTCGGCATTCCGGGCCGGCGGGGATTCCAGCCGGGTCGATTTCTTTTACGCGATACCCTACGACCAGCTGCTGTACACGCAGACCGACAGTGGTCTCGTCGCGCAGTTCAGCGTGGGCCTGGATCTGAAGGGTCTGGACAACAGCTTCCACCAGTCCGGCACTGTTTTCAAGCAGGCTCGGATCAAGAGCTTCCAGGAGGCGATGTCGGCTCGGCGGAGTTTCGCGGACGGATTCAGCGTTACCACTCCGCCGGGAAAGTACCTGTTCAAGATCGCCGTCGCCGAGACGAGTTCGGCCGGACGGACTGAGGGGGCGCGCGAGGACACGATTGTGCTCAGGGGTTTCACCGGCGGGCTCGGCCTGAGTTCACTCGAGGTGGGTTCTACCGCTCTGAACGACAGTGCCACCGGAGCAATCTCGGTCTTGCCTAACCCCACGCGAAGGTTCCCGGACACCGGACTCGAGGCACTCTACGTCTACTATGAGGGGTACAACTTCAGTCCCGACAGCAATACCTATCTGGTCAAGGCGGCGATCATCCGCAACCGTGGCGGCAAGCCTGACACCGTGGTCAGGACCCAGCCTTTGACCAAGCCCAAGCACGGCGCCAATGTGGCGTACGCGCTCGGCGTGAGCGTGGCCGGCGTCGAGCCGGGAGCCTACACGTTCGGGCTGCAATTGACCGACGTGGCCACCAGACAGTCCGTGACCGGGAGCGAAGGCTTCGTGCTCGGTTCGCCGGCTGCGGAGCCGACCGCGGCCAGTTTTTCGCCTGACAGTCTGAGTCCGCTCGAACAGCAGTACTACGATTCGCTCCAGTATCTGGCTACGCCCCTCCAGGTCGCGTATTACAAGCGTCTGTCGGATGACGGCAAGCGGGCATACCTCGCGAAATTCTGGAGCGTGCGCGACCTGTCGGAACTCACCCGGCGCATAGTGACAGCGGACGGACGGTACCAGCGGCCGAAGATGGCGGGGCACAGCACCGACCGGGGACGGGTTTACGTCAAGTACGGTGAGCCGGATAAGGTCGACCAGAAAGTGATGGAGGCCGAGACGCGCCCGCGTGAGTACTGGCACTACGACGGCACCGGCTACTACTTCATATTCATTGACCTCCGCGATGACGGGAATTACCGGTTAGCCTGGACCAATGCCAAAGGTGAGCCGAAGACGGGATACGAATCCTATTTGACCGCGGACGAGATAGACCAGTACAATACCGATGAGAGCAAGTGAGTCGTCGACGATGAGTGGCCCGGGGCCGAGAGCCGTACGGCCTATGGCCGGTCGCACCACGGCGGCACCGGCACCGGAGCTGAAATCGAAGGCGCCAGGAATCTGACATGGCAGTGGTTTTGGTAGAAGTTCATCCATTCAAGTCAGAGTTGTGCGAAGTGCCGGCCGGTCTGGTCGTCCGTCCGGGGGACACGGTAGTCGTCCAGGATGAGGACGGTGAGGACGTCGGTCGGGTCATTTCGTACGAGGACTCGGACGAGAGCCGAAGCGTCATAATGCGCATGGCCAACGCTGATGACCTGAGGCGGCGACAGGAGCTCGACGGCGAGGCCGGCAAGGCGCTCGCGATTTTCTGCCGGCTTAAGCAGGAGCACGGGCTCGGGATGCGGGTCGTGGGCGCTCACTGGCGGCTCGACCGGAAGAAGATCAGTTTCTTCTTCGCGTCCGAGGAACGTTTCGACTTCCGGGCGCTGCACAAGGCGGTTTCAACCGCGCTGGACTCACGGGTGTCCATAAAGCAGATCGGCGTTCGCGACCACGCCCGGCTGCTCGGCGGACTGGGGCCATGCGGCCGGGACCTGTGCTGCCGAAGTTTCGTGCGCGAGTTGAAACCGATTGCGCTGCGGATGGCACGGCAGCAGAACCTGTTCGTCGAGCCTTCCAAGATCTCCGGCCTGTGCGGCAAGCTGCTTTGCTGCCTTGCCTTCGAGGATCAGAGCTACCAGCAGTGGTTGAAGGAAATGCCGTCCAACGGAAGCACCGTGGAGACCGGGCGCGGGTCCGGCGTCGTCACGGGGCACGATGCAATCAAGCGGCGGGTCACCGTCCGCTACGGTGACGGGTCCGAGCAGTCGGTCGCACTGGAGGAACTGGTGCCGGTTCCGACGGCGGGGCATTCAAGATGAGTCGGACTGGCAGGCGACCGGACTGGCTGGCCAAGGTGGCGGAACGGGAGCGCGTGAGCCCCGCGTTGATCGAGAAGCATTTCACCGAGGGCAAGGTCGTGGTCCTTCGTTCCAGGCACAGGGAAATCGAGCCGCTTGCCTTGGGCAAGGGCATGACCGTCAAGGTGAACGCCAACATCGGCACGTCACCGGATACGAGCGACCTCGCCAGCGAACTCGCCAAGCTGCAGGCGGCGGTCGAAGCGGGCGCGGACACGGTCATGGACTTGTCGGTCGGGGGGGACGTCGATGAGGTGCGCGCGGCGGTGATCGCCGAGTCGCCGATCCCGGTCGGCACTGTGCCGGTGTATCAGACCGCACTCGACGCCCGCCGCAAGGGCAAGTCGTTTATCGAGGCCACCGGTCGGGAAATACTCGCCGGCGTCGAGCGACACCTGAACGACGGCGTCGACTTCATCACCGTCCATTGCGGCATCAACCGCAGGAACGTCGATATCCTGAACGAGGCCGGGCGTGTCTGCGGGGTCGTCAGCCGGGGCGGGTCGATGACCATCGAGTGGATGCGGCGCAACCGGAAAGAGAACCCGCTCTACGAGTACTTCGATGAATTGCTGGCAATGGCGCGGGACCATCGAGCCGTGCTTTCCATCGGGGACGGGCTGCGGCCCGGGGCCCTGGCCGACGCTACCGACGCGGCCCAGGTGACGGAGCTTATGACTATCGGCGAATTGGTGCAGCGGGCCCGCGCGGCCGGCGTGCAGGCGATGGTCGAGGGGCCCGGTCACGTGCCGCTCGACCAGATCGAGGCAAATGTGAAGCTGGAAAAGGCGATATGCGACGAAGCGCCTTTCTACCTGCTCGGGCCGCTGGTGACCGACGTGGGCTGCGGCTACGACCACATCACCGGTGCCATCGGCGGCGCGCTGGCGGCCTGGCATGGTGCTGACTATTTGTGCTACGTCACGCCGTCCGAGCACTTGGGCCTGCCCGGAATCGAGGACGTGCGGCAGGGGGTAACAGCGTCGAGGATTGCAGCCCATGCCGCGGACGTGGCGCGACATCATCCCGGAGCGATGGAGTGGGACCTCAGGGTGTCGCGGGCAAGGGCCGCGCTTGATTGGAAAGCGATGATTGCCGGCTGCGTTGACCCGCGGCGCGCCGAGGCGGTATTCTACGCCGGTCGCTCGCGCACGGACGGCGCGTGCACGATGTGCGGTGAGTTCTGTGCGATCCGGCGGATGTCGGAGTCGACCCGAAGTCCAAAGCCCAAGGGTCGCAAAGGCGAAAGATGAAACAGAGGTCAAGCTCGTATGACAAAACTGGAAGTCCGATTGAATCCCGAATGAAGGAAAGTGGCCGATTCGGGTTTCGAGTTTGCCGCGTTCATTCGTCATTCGGATTTCGAACTTCGAGCTTATCATTTAGGAGGTCATGATTCATGGTTAAGCCCAGCTACAAACTCTACACGCCCGGGCCGGTGGACGTACCGCTCGAATACCTGAAGGAACTCTCGAGCGGCCTGGTGTATCACCGCGAGGCATCGTTCTCCGCCATACTGGAGTCGGTACGCAAGGGACTGCAGAAGATCATGCTCACGAACGGCGAGGTCCACGTGTTGACCGCGTCCGGCACCGGGGCGATGGAAGCCGCCGTCTCGAACCTGGTCAGCCCTGACGACAAGGTGCTGGTCGCGACGGCGGGGCGGTTCGGCGAACGGTGGCGCGAGATGTGTCTGAGGTTCGGTGCGTTCGTGGACGAGTTGAACCGGCCCTACGGCGAATCGATTCCGCCCGAGGAGCTGGAGCGGAGATTGGTGGCCAACGACTCGGCCCGGTGCGTCTTTACGACCCTGACCGAGACCTCGACCGGCGCGCTGCATGACGTCAAGGCGTTCGGCGACATCTGCCATCGGCTGAACCGCATACTCGTGGTCGACGCGGTCGCCGGGCTCGGCGCCGACGAACTGCGGATGGACGACTGGCACATCGATGTAGTGGTCGGCGGGAGCCAGAAGGGTCTGGCAGTACCGCCCGGGGTTTCCTTCATCGCTCTGAGCCAGCGCGCCGGCGAGCGGGTCGATCGGGCAAAGGCCCCGCGCTACTACTTCGACCTGCGCATTGCCCGGCGTTACGCTGCGAAAGGCCAGACGTCATGGACCCCGGCCATCTCGATTGTCTATGCCCTTGATCTCAGCCTCAAACGTCTGAACAAACTGGGCATGCCGAAGTACTGGAATGCGCACCGCCAGATCGGCGACATGCTGCGGGCCAAGGTTGCGGAAATGGGCCTGGGGATCTTTCCCACGCGGCCTTCAAACGCGCTCACTGTCATCAGAATGCCCGAGCGCGTGGACGGCGTGAAGGTCGTCGATATCTGTAAGAAGCGCAACAAGATACTGCTCGCGAACGGCCAGGCCGATCTGCGCGGCAAGATCGTCAGAATCGGGCACATGGGGCCGGTGACCAAGGCCGAGATGACAAAAGTGTTCGGCTGCTTCCAGCGCGCGCTGAAACAGGTCCGCGGCCGCGCCAAGTAGACTCGACTTCGTATCGGAATCCCCGCCCGGGCTTGAGCCCGGGCGGTTACTGTGATTCCTCGCCGGGGAGGCGGAAGCGTCCCATCCGGCGCAGGAAGAGGGTGACGTAGTTCAGGAACGAAACGACAACCAGCACGGTGACGACCGAGTCCACCGCTGACTTGTACTTCATCAGCGCCGGCACCTCAAGGGTGTAGAAGACGATCATCAGGGCGAAGGTGCATCCGGTGATCTTGCCGACGACGTCGGAGGAGACAAACGAACCCTTGTACCTCATGATGACGCCGCTGCCGGCCAGTATCAGCAGGTCACGCAGGATGACCGCGGCGGCAAGGAAGAACGGGAGGTTGCGGAGGAACATCAGCGTCACCAGCACCGAGCCCACCCAGACTTTGTCGACCAGGTGGTCCAGCACCCGGCCGAGGTTCGACACTTGCTTGAGCTTGCGGGCCAGGTAGCCGTCGAGCGCGTCGGTACACCAGGAGACGGTCATGATCGCCACCGCGGCAGCGTTCTGGCGCTTGAAGAGCAGGAGCAAGACAACGGGCAGCAGCACAATGCGCGACACACTGAGTATGTTGGGGACGGTAACGATCCGGGAGGCGGTCGTGTGGCCGTTCTTCCCCTGTTCGGACGGTGCGGATGAGTGGTCAGTCACGTCGTGAGCCAGCAGATTCGAGCATCTCGCGAGCGTGGGCGAGGCCGGCCTTGGTAACCGTCGTGCCGCTGGTCATGCGGGCGAGCTCTTCGACCCTTGCGTCGGCATCCAGCGCGCGGATGGACGAGGTGGTCCGGTTGCCGCGCACCGACTTGGCGACGAGCAGGTGACGTTCCGCATACTTGGCGATCTGAGGGAGATGCGTGATGCAGATAACCTGGTGGGTCTTCGCCAACCGGGCAAGGCGCCTGCCCACGGACTCCGCGACCTTGCCGCCGATGCCGACGTCGATCTCGTCGAACACGAGTGTCGGCACAGGGTCCGCCTGGGACAGTACGCTCTTCAATGCGAGCATGACACGCGAAAGCTCGCCGCCTGAGGCGACCTTGCGCAGCGGGCGCAACTCCTCGCCTGGGTTGGCCGAAAAGAGGAACTCGACTGAGTCGACTCCGGTCGGGGTCAGGCCGACGGGATGTCGATGAGTGAGGTCAGAAGGGTGAAGGCTGGAATCCGGATTTCCAGGCGCTCCCGTTTCTCTTTTCTCTTCTGACTTCTGACTCATGTTGACTGTGAGCTGCGCCTTGCCGAGTCCCAGGGCCTCGAACTCGCTGCTCAGCCGTTGTTCGAGCTCGGACTTGGCCTTCTTGCGTTTGCGGGACAGCGATCCGGCGCGAGCCATCAGGTCCTGTTCGATGGCGGTCAGTTCCGCCGTCAACTCTTCCCGGTGCGAGTCTCCGCCTGCGATTGAGTCGAGTTCGGTCTTGAGCCGTGCTTCCAGGGATGCAAGCTCGTCGGCGTGCAGTCCGTACTTACGCTCCAGCCTCTCAATCAGGAAGAGGCGTGTGTTGACCTCGTCCATCCGCTCCGGCGAGAACTCGATGGACTCGCGGTAGCGGACCAGTTCGCGCCACAGGTCGTCGGCACCGGCTTTGGCATCCTCCAGCAGCGCTCGGCGCTCAGCCAGTTTGGGGTCGAGGTCGGCGAGTTCCCCCAGCGTCTTGCCGGCGACGCCAAGCATACCGATGATGGAGCCTTCCTGTTCCGAGAGCAGCTCTTCGAGTTGCCGCGCAAGGGTGAATCTCCGTTCCGCCGTTTGCAGCAGGTCCCGCTCGCGGCTCAGTTCCTCGCGTTCGCCGGGCTTCACCTGCGCGCCGCTCAGCTCTTTGAACTGGAACTCGGTCAGGTCGCGTCGGGCCGTGCGCTCGGCGAGTTCCTTTTCGAGGCGCGCGAGCTCGGCCGACTTCTCTTCGAAGGCGCGGAACCGCTCGCCAAAGTCGGAGCGCTCGGGATTGAGCCCCGCGTACTCATCCAGGATGTCGAGGTGGACCTCCGGCTTCAGCAGCAACTGGTGCTGGTGCTGTCCGTGCAGGTCAACGAGGCGGTCGCCGAGCTTCTGCAAGGCGGCGACCGTGATGCCTGAGTCGTTCGCGTAGGCCGCGCCGCGGCCGTTTCGTTCGGTGCGCCGGCGCAGCATGAGCAAGGGCAGACCCTCCTCGGCCGGCGGTATTCCCAATTCCGAGCATTCGCCGGCCAGCCTCTTGTCTACCTCGAATCGGCCCTCGACCTGTGCGGTGTCGGCGCCGGTGCGGATCATGTCGGCATCCGGTTTGTCGCCGAGCAACAAGGTGAGCGCGCCGAGGATGATGGACTTGCCCGCTCCGGTCTCACCCGAAAGCACGTTCAGGCCGGGACTGAACTCGACGGTCAGGTCGTCAATCAGGGCGTAGTTCTTGATTCTGATCTCAGAAAGCATGAGCAGAGGCCAAACTCGAAAGATGAAACTCGAAGCCCGATTGAAGCCCGAAAGGAGAGAAATGGCCGGTTCTGACTTCGGGTCTACCCCTCATGGACTCGTCGTTCGCGTTTCTATCTTCTCTCTCTTTTCTTCACCCTTGCCTAAAGGTGGCTGCCGGTCCACTTCAGCTTGTCGCGCAGAATCTGGAAGTAGGTCTTGCCTTTGGGGACTACGAGGCGAATGGTGAAACCGGCGCGCCGGATACGGAGCGGGCGGCCGGGCTTGATGTTCCAGCGCTCCTGTCCGTCCAGATTGAGCACGGCCGATTCGGACCGCTTGCTAAGCGCGAACTCGAGCCTGGCGTCGGCCGGAAGTACCATCGGCCGCGATGCGAGCGCGTGCGGGGAGAGCGGAGTAAGCAGAATAGCCTCTATCGTCGGATACACAACCGGGCCGCCGGCTGCCAGCGAATAGGCAGTGGAACCGGTCGGTGTGGCCACGACCACGCCGTCGCCCACAAACTGCGTGACCAGCACGCCGCCCGAACTCGCCACGAGTTCGATGGCGCGGTTCGCCGAGCCCATGTTCACGGCGATATCGTTCAGCGCAAAGCCGGTCCTGCGGCCATAGCTGCATGCAAGCACCATGCGGCGTTCCTCGACGTGCTCGCCGCGGCAGAACTCCTCGATGCCGGTCTGCGCCTCCCGGGTCGAGAACTCGGTGAGGAAACCCAGAGCGCCGAGGTTCACGCCCATGATCGCGACATCCCGGCCGCCGACCAGTCGCGCCGCCCGCAGCAGGGTACCGTCGCCGCCGCATGCAACCACGAGGTCGGCTCCGTCTACAATCTTCCCGTTCTTTGCGGTGCCTCCGTACAGCACCGGTTCATGCCCTGCCAACCGAAGCCAGCGTACCAGCTCCGGTACCAGCTTGGTCGCGAGCGGCTTGCTGCGGTTGACCATGAACACTATGCGCTTGTGGCGGCGGGGCACGTGTTTAGCCTTCACTTTGTGAGGAAAGCGTAGCGGATTCTGCCGGCGTCGTCGCGCTCGACTTCCGCGGTCGGAGCCAGTGCGCGTACGACTGCTTCATGAGTTGCGTCAATCTCGATGGCCAGCAATCCCCCGGGTTTGAGCAAGACCGGACCATGTTTGAGCAGCATCGCGACAATATTATCCCCTTTTTGCCCTCCATCAAGTGCCAGCCGCGGCTCCCGGCGGACATTCGCCTCGAGTCGCGCCAGCCGCGGCGTCGGCACGTATGGAGGGTTGGATACGAGCAGGTCGAGTCTGCCACACAGACGCGCCAGGGATCGTTCCGTGAAGCTTCTTGCGCGCAGCAGCCGAATCCGTGTAGCAAGACCGTACCTTGATACATTCCGCGTAGCGACAGCCAGAGCTGCCTTCGAGGAATCAACTGCCATAATCGTCATCTCAGGGACAGCGCGGGCCAGCGCAATGGCGATACATCCCGACCCGGCACCGAAGTCCAAAGCGAGAAGCTTACGGCTGACAGCTTGCAGCTTACAGCCGGATCGGATGCGAGACAGTGCACGCACGACCAGTTCCTCTGTTTCCGGCCGCGGTATCAGAACCCGATGGTCAACATAGACATCGAAACCGAGGAATGGGGCAGATCGAGTAAGGTACTGCACCGGCTCTCCGGCCTTCGTGCGCGCTACCAGCCGGCGGAACCGTGACGCCGTCCGTGCTGCAATCGCCGGGCCGAGGTACAACTCATGACGCGACACATTGAGCAGGTGCGTCAGCAGAAACTCCGCCTCCGACCGCGAAATCAGGGCAGACGCTTCAGTCAGTAGCTTCGGGGCCGGAGGTTCTGTCTTGGGCATCTTGCTTCCAGCTTCTCGCTTCGACCCGTTACGCGTCTTTGCGTCTTTGTGCTGGGATTCCGAGGCTTGGCGTTCTTGGCGGACTTGGCGGTTTCTGTCTCGACCCGCTCACTCGATTGCGGCTTCGGCCTCTTCCAGTGCCGCGAACAAAGCGTCGAGGTTGCCCTCGATGACCGAGTCGAGGTTGTGCACAGAGACTCCGACGCGATGGTCGGTCAAGCGGTTCTGCGGGAAGTTGTAGGTACGGATCTTCTCGCTGCGGTCGCCCGCGCCGATCTGCTTGCGCCGGGCAGCGGTGGTCTTCGATTCGTCCTGAAGCCGCCTGGCCTCGAGCAGGCGCGCGGCGAGGACTTTCATCGCCTTTGCCTTGTTCCGCTGCTGCGACCGTTCATCCTGGCACTGAGCGACCAGACCGGTAGGAATATGAGTGATACGTACGGCCGACTCGGTCTTGTTGACGCCCTGACCGCCGTGGCCGCCGGCGCGGTACACGTCCACGCGCAGGTCTTCGGGGTTGATGTTGAGTTCGACTTCCTCGGCCTCGGGCAGCACCGCGACAGTGACCGTGGATGTGTGAATCCGGCCGGATGCCTCGGTCTCGGGCACGCGCTGGACCCGATGGACTCCGCTCTCGAAGCGGAAGTAGCGGAACGGTTCGTCCCCCTCGACGGTGAACGTTATTTCCTTGAATCCTTTCAGTTCGCTCGGCCGTGAATCCAGCACCTCGATCTTCAGGTTGTGGTTCTCGGCATAGTGCGAGTACATCCGGAACAGGTCACCCGCGAACAATGCGGCTTCCTCGCCGCCGGCAGCGGCCCGGATTTCCACGATGCAGCCCTTGTCCCAGTCGGGCGAGCGCGGACGCAGCACCGCCTCGAGCGCGGCGGCCAGCTTCTCCATGCGCTGGCCCAGGTCGGCAAGCTCTATCTCCGCCAACTCACGCATCTCGGCGTCGTCAGCTTCGCGGGACATCGACGTGGCATCCTGCAGCTCCTTTTCCAGCCGTTCGTATTCACCCAGTTGCTCAAGCGCCGCCTTGCCCGCCCGGTACTCGCGGGTCAGGCTCCGCAGCAGCGGAATGTTGGAGGTTACCTTGGGGTCGCCGAGCTGCGTTTCCAACTCCGCTGCTCGAAGGCGCATCGGTTCCAACCTGCGTTTGAAATCGAATGAAGGTGTGAGCATAGGGGAGAGGTTGTCGGGCTAGAGCAGGGCCGTGCTATCCGACAAGGGCCAACGCCGGCTTGCGACTGACAAATGCCCGGATTCGGGAATCATCAATCTGGAATCGCAAATCTGCAATGGGTCGGCCACGGGCCATTATCCCGGGCTTTCGGCTTCTGTCAACAGGCGCGCAGTGGCTGGGGGTCGGGGGGCAGGGCTTGGATTCAGGCTCTGGGTCCGGTCTCGGTCCCCGGTCCCCAGTCCCTTGGTCAGATGCCTCCGGCGGTTGGCCCGGCAAGTCGAAGCTCGACCGCGCCGATGCCGCCCTCGACTTCGATGCGTAGCGAGGTTTTGGTCTTGCCCCAGACGTCGTTGACCCAGGCGTCGCCATCTGCCTTGAGTCCGCTCGCGTCCACGTGGCCCAGACCGGCCTGGGCTGTGACCCGAACCCCGACGTCGGTGGGCAGGATGAGCGTCAGCTTGCCGACCCCGGCCTTGATGGTAGCATCGAGGTCCGACGTTCGCGGTCCGGAAAGGTCGACCGAACCCTCGCCTACCCCGGCAACGAGATCCAAGTGGTGCACGTTGACGCCGTTAAGGTCTACATCACTCTTGCCCACGCCCAGGTTGATTTCCAGGTTCATTGGGATGGTGCGATTGAGCCTAAGGTTCCAGTCGTATCGCACATTGCCGGGCCAGGTTGCGCCGACGACCCGCGACGGCTGCTCAACGGTCAATTGGCCCTCGCAGTCCTCGACCTTGTACGACAGCACCGGCTTCCAATCAGGGATGTTGTACTCAAAGCGGGCATCGAGCAGGCTATCGGCGCCGCCCTCGATCTTCAGCTTGCCGACTCCGATCGTGATGGAAGCGCTGGCCGTTTCGGCGCTGCCGAGCCCGACCTTCTGCTGCAAGGTTACGGCCTTTCCCGGCTTCGGGCTCGGAAGGTAGCAACCGGCGACGGCCAGCACGAGCACAGCGACGAACAACAACGAGACGTTTCTGGTCATGATACTCCTCTGCAGTTCGCCAGATAGGACGAGCCGACTCACTCGGATGTTGCAGCTGCGTTTCGTGCGACGTTTCACGTTGACCGTCCCGGGCAGCGACATCCGGGCAGAAGGGAAATCCGTGTCCATCCGTGCTGGTCTGTGGTTCTTCCTCCCAGGCCTTACTCGTGTTAGAATGGCTCATGATGACAGGACATTTCACCGAGGTCAAGGAAGACAAGCCATCGATGCCGGACATGCAGGCTACAATCCGCTGGCTGATTGCCGCGAAGGACGGTGCTCCGAACTTCGCCATGCGGGTCATCGAAATCAAGCGCAAAGGGGAGAAGATACCGCTTCACCGCCACGACTACGAACACGAGACGTTCGTCATCGAAGGCGAGGGCAACGTGCTCAACCCGGGCGGAGTGAAGCCGGTTGCCTACGGCGACTTCGCGTACATTCCCGCCGGCGAGGAGCACGGCTTCGAGAACACCGGCGACAAGCCGTTCCGCTTCATCTGCGTGATACCGGTGCAGTAGGCGCCGTCAGCCGTCGTCTGCCAACGGTAAGCTCATCCAGATGCAGGCGAACGGGCTGCGTTTTGTGGGCTGAGCCCCGCCCTCGAACCCCGGGAGTCAGAGCAGCACGGCAGGCCTGCGGGCAGCGAGGGTCACAGTCCTTTCATCCGCACGACATCTTCCAGCGGGCGGCGGGTCGTACGAAGCTGATTCTGCGGTGCCTGTGGGTCACGGTGGCCCAGGGCGATGCCGAACAGCACCAGCTGATCTTGAGGAATGCCAAGCTCGGTCCGGATCAGGTCAGGGTAGGACGCGAGCATGACCGCCGGGATTGAGTCGACGCCGTGCTCCTGCGCCGCGAGCATGATGCTCTGGGCCAGCAAGCCGATGTCAAAGAGCGACCATGTCGAAAGCCCCCGCTCCATACACAGGTACACTACTACCGGAGCTCCAAAGAAACGGTAGTTCCATTCGGCCATCACCTGCCTGGGGTACTTACCCGCAGTCCCCGGCGCGGCCAGCCGGGTTCGCCCCGCCATCAAGGCTTCCATCCGCTGCTTGGAGGCCTCGGGCCACTGCGCTGGCGCGGGCATGTCCAAGGCTCGTGGCTTGCCTTCGTGGAAGCGGTCCAGGAATCCCCGACGCAGACGTTCCAGCGGCTCGCCGGCCGCGATATAAATCTCCCAGGGCTGCGTGTTTGCCCACGACGGCGCGCGCGTCGCCGCCTCCATGATTGCACGGATGGTCTCACGGGCAATCGGGTCAGGTTTGAATGCTCGGATGCTGGCACGCGAATTCAACGCATCGGTGACGTTCATAAGACACGCTCCTTTGGTTACAGGACGCTCCTTAGACCGGCACGGGTAACCTGTCGGTTCACACGCGGGCGGGCATGTCAATCAGGGAGAGGGACCAGGGATTGGGGGCTGGGGACTAGGGATTGGCCTACGTGCAACGGCTGGCGGCTTGCGGCTTGAGCTGGTGCTTGGGCTGCGACGAAGCCGTACTCCCTTGACGCACTCCGGATTAGGAATTGGGAAGTGTCACCCTCTTGCCGAACGCAGCTAGGCGACGACGAGCGCGAGCGTGAAGCCATCGTAACCCTTCGCACCGACGGTCTGGATGGTAGTCGCGCTCACGCGCGGTTCCCTGGCGATGAGTTCATTCAGCCGGCGCACACCCTGCACGTTCGGGTCAGTGCTCTCGCCGTCTATCACGGCCCCCTTACGAACTACGTTATCCACGATGATGACAC
This sequence comes from bacterium, assembly GCA_035505375.1. Taxonomy (NCBI): domain Bacteria; species bacterium. The sequence continues at coordinate 18,940 of DATJQV010000070.1, forward strand.
TGCCCGGCCGCGTCAGCCTGAGCGCCCACGCGAAATAGTCGGGATTGCCCGTCTTGTCCGCATCGATGAAGACAAGGTCGAATGGACCGCGTCCTTCGGCGGCGATTTGCGGCAGCACGTCGAGCGCGCGGCCGACGCGCAGGTCTACGAGCGAAGTCAGCCCGGCCCGCGCAATGCTCTTCCCGGCCACGGCCGCGTGCTTCGGGTCAACTTCGACGGTCACAAGCCTGCCTCCCTCGGGCAGTGCCCGCGCCAGCCAGATGGCGCTGTAACCGCCGAGAGTCCCGATCTCCAGGATGTTCCGTGCTCCAATTGCGCGGGCAAGCAGATGCAGCAGCTTCCCCTGGCTGGGTGAAACGCTTATCCGGGGCAGCCCGGCGGCGTCGCTCGCGGCGAGGGCCTCGGCCAGCACCTCATCCTGGCGAACGACCATGCCATTGACATAGCCGTCGACCGAGGTCCAGAGTTCCTGGCTCATGAACTACTCGTCCTCAAACTCGGGGCTCGCATCGCCAATCTCGCCTCGGCCAAAGTCGAACGGGATTCGCCTGACTCGGTCACGGCCGGATTCTAGGACTGGCGGGCGCGGATGTCAATCAGGAAGAGCGACCAGGGATTGGGGGCTGGGGATCAGGGGCTCGCGAGTGGGGACCGGCCAACAGCAGCGGGCGGCCAGTGTTCTCTGTCAATCTACAATCGTCAATCCAAAATCAGAAATTCCTTGGCTTGCGGCTTGTGCTTAAGGTGCGACGCAGCCACACTCCGTTGACGCGCCTCGTATCAGGAATTGGTAAATGCCCAGCTATCCCCAGAAGTTACCATGGGCAAGCTACATGTCGATCAGGATGTCGTCGGACTCAACCTTCACGCCATATGTTCGAAGATCCTTGCCGCCGTGGCCGGTCGCCATCTTCACCAGCGTATCCACATTCTTGACGAGCCTGCCCGTGGTCACATCGTACCTCGCGCGATGCACAGGACATACGACCTCGCTCTTCTCCAGCTTGCCGCTTGGCAGATAGCCGCTCATATGCGGGCACAGCGCCTCAACCGCATAGAAAGTGCCATCGACATTGGCCACGAGGACCTGCCTACCCTTCACGGTGAATCCTCTCATCTCAGTCTTCGGAACATCAGTTGTCTTGCATACCTTTTCCACTGCCATTTCCTCCTCTGGTTTCCGGGGTACATCGCTTAACTCCATGTCCGCTAATCGCGGATGGGGCTGAAAAGCCGCCGCGAGGATTGTAGGTAGAGCCGGCCCGTATGTCAAATCAGCGGGGGAGAGCTGACGGTCTGAAGCTCGTGGCTTGTGGCTGTGACGAAGCTGCACTCCTTTGACGCGCGTCCGAGCCTATTCATTATTGTGTCCCCGGTTCTCCCGGCTGTGCGCTACCTGACACGCGTCGGACCAGGAATTGGGAGTGTTCCCGTTTTCCCCTGTTTTCCCACGCGCGACGTCTCCCTGCCGTGCGTCCTCCTAGCGCTCCGGCGACCGGTTCCTTTGCTCCGCCTGTTCAGCTTTGCTCCGGTCGAGAGAAAGGCCCACTTGGTAACAGAGCGCGACAATATCCACCGATATGCACGCGCCCGCCAGTACTGCCGGTATGACCGAGAGGCCGTGCGGGTCGTTCTTGAGGTCGTGCGACGAGAACTCACGGCCGAACAGAGTGGCATCCGCCACCGCGCCGAATAGGAGTCCCGTTGCGATAGCCGGAATAACACTTGCCGCGACGAGGCTATTTCGATTCCACGTACTTTCGACTGCGGCGAGGGGCGGCATGGGTTTACGGTCCTCGACGGCGCCCAGCGCATACCCAACCGCCGCGCCGGCCACCGTGGCGCCGATTGAGGTCGCCAGTAGCACAGGCACATCGACACCGTAGACCGGCGGAATGTAGACCCGGCCGCACTCAGTCACCTCATAGTGGCCGGGTTGCACGAGAGGATAGCCGGTGTACGCTCCGATGCAGCCTCCCACGATCGAGCCGCAGGTTGCGCCGTGCAGACCATAGTCAAGTCGGTGCTCGCCGGTGACTGTCCGCGGGTGCGGCTTTGGCAAGGCCTGCATTTGGGTCGGCGTGCCTTCCGTGCTGGCAAGCGGGCGCTCCTCAATTGCCTGCCAGAAAGAGGAAAGGACCTGGGCCGAGGTCGAGTCGGACTGCTGCTGGCTGGTAACGTATTCGCGGTTGTTGATGATGAACCGGATACGTTGCAAGTCGCCCGGCGCGACGCGGTAGAAGACCTGCTGGGTTGTTTCGCCATGCGCGGTAGTGACCCGGGCAAGGACTCCGCTGCCCGGCCACGAAATGAACACGGCTTGCTGAAACCCGGTGGTGTTCGGGAAGAGGTCGAAGCTATCGCGCTCGGTCCGGTCGATCGTGTCGCCAACAGTGTTGCTCAACCGTACGATAACCGGCACCTGCGCCTGTACAGTCGCCGCGAACGGCGCGAGCACGAGCACAAGCAGGAGCAGCAGCCAAGTGCAGCGAGGCCGTTCCACTCAGAGCATCCTGTAAGGTAGCTTCAGTCTTGTCAACTCTGGAAGAGAGAGAGGGAGGAAGAGAGGAAAAGGCAAGAGCGGGACACTTCCTATACTTCGAGTCTCCATCGATAATTTGACGAATCCCAGGTTCATCAGGTGAGTATGGTAACTCCGGTTAGGTCCTTGTCAAATCTCGAATCGCGGCGGCGTCGTGGCTGGAAACGGAGCCTGGGAGGAAGCCTGGCAGGAAACCTGGGCGAAAAGAAGGACACCTCACTTATTTCTGACCTCCGTCAAGGACAGAGGAGACTCAATCCTGATTAGGGCTCTGGGACACCAGGTCCTTTGTGCACGGCAAGTCGCGCATCGAGCGGAGTCCATCGCGATTCCCGGTTGGCGACTTCTGCAGAAAGCGTTGCCCCCCCCGGCTTCCCCGGTGCGCGGGAGGAGCAGTCCTCCAGTCGCACCGGCGGGCAGCCCCGCGGTCTTATTGGGGAGTAGTCCCATAGTCTCACCGGTGAGCAGTCCCGTGGTCTCACTGTGGAGCAGTCCCGTAATTTCGCTGTGGAGCGGTCCCGAAGTCCCACGAGGGAGCAGTCCCATCGGCTCCCAAGGGAACAACTCTCCAGAGCCCCCCGGGGGCGAGGGGGTGGGCAGCGGACTGTCTGGCATATCTTGCAGTGGGTGAGAGTGTTAGGCGCGTTTCCGCACTGACAGCGGGTTGTAACGAAGGGCAAGCGTGGCGGAAATGCCGTTGAAAGTGAGCGCGGCTAGTGGTTGCGGATGAGTGAGTTAAGTCTGTTTTCTCTGCTGTATTCTCGTGCATGGCTACCTTGCATGAGAAGTCGACCTGCTGTCGAGCGAAGGTG
>DATJQV010000071.1 GCA_035505375.1 bacterium
CGTCGCGGTTGACAAGCTGCTCGGGGGCGTGCGGGTGACCGTCGCCTGCAACGGTAGTCCCAATGTCAGTTCGTTCCTTACTACCGACCCGCCGGCTCTGGTAGTCGATATCATGGGTGCGACCTCGAAGCTCAAGCAGAACCGGATCGAATCCTCGTACTACCCGGTGACTGCGGTCACGGCGGAACCGAGTGACGCAGCTTCGGGACTGAGGGTGACCATCCGGCTGCGCGAGCCGGTCGAACATAAGGTAACGGTGGAGAACGGCCTCGTGGTTGCCGAGTTGGGCACCGAGCCGATTCCGCCGCCCCCGGCCCCGGCCAGCAAGGACCCCTTTGCCGGTCAGCGGCTGACGCTCTATGTCAAGGACGCGGACCTCACCGACATACTGCGGATGATCTCCAGTCAGTTCAACCTGAACATCCTCACCACTCAGGACGTGAAGCAGCTCATCACCGTCCGCCTGAATGATGTGCCGCTGCGGACCGGGCTGGATGCCCTGGTCAAAGCGGGTCTGTGCAACATGGTCGAGGACAAGTCGGGAATCATGGTGGTCAAGCCTCAGGCGAAGAAGATGTTCGGCGAAACTCAGGTGCGCGTGTTCGAACTGAACTACGCCGACGCCACGGACGTCGTGAAACTCCTGCCGAAGATGCTCTCGCCCGCGGGGAACGTGGATGTCGGAGTCCGTCGTATCGGGACCGCCGGTGGCTCGCAGCGAACCGACATGGTGGTCGTCAACGACGTTCCGGAGGCCCTGGACCGGGTCGGCGAGTTCCTGGCCAACTATGACAAGCCCCTGGCGCAGGTCGCAATCGAGGCCAAGTTCATCGAGACGACGATGAACGCTCAAGACGTCTATGGCATCGATTGGAAGCTGAACGCGTCGGTTTCGACCGGCAGCCCCAATGTCACCGACGGAACTCAGATACCGCTGGTTTTCGACAACATGGTTCTCGGTAAGGTCAACATCAGTCAGCTCAACGCGGCGCTGGACATCATGCGCACGCGCGGCAGCTCAAGGGTGCTCGCCAATCCGAGCACGCTCACGCTGGATAACCACACCGCTGTGGTCAGCATGGGAACCAACTGGCCCATCCGTCAAATCAGCTCAGACCCCAAGACCGGGTTGGTGCTGTCGACCTGGGCCAGCCAGTCGGTGCCGATTACGCTCTCGGTCACACCCCACGTGACGTCCGACGGACAAGTGAACATGGAGGTCGCCCCGAGCGTCGAGGCGATAACCGGCTACGTGGGTTCGGCCGATGACCAGCGACCGATAGTCTCGCACCGCTCGGCGACGGCGGACGTCGTCGTGGGCGACGGCGAGGTCGCGGTAATCGGAGGCATGGTGCAGGACCAGGAAACGAAGAACGTCAGCAAGGTCCCGCTGCTGGGTGACATACCGATTCTGGGCAACCTGTTCAGCCAGACAACGGTCAACCACTCCAAGACCAACCTGATGATCTTCATCATCCCGCACATCATATACCCGGGGACGTCGCAACCCCAGGCGTCGGCGAAGTTTTCGATAGACTGAAGTCAAGCGCCCGACATCGGATACCGGCCTGGTTCCGAGTCGGGCGCAACTTTTTGTGCGGCAATGAGCATTGATGAACTGCTGCGCTACGCCGCAAAGTACGGAGCATCCGATCTTCACATAACGGTCGGCAACCCGCCGATTATCCGGGTCAACGGCAAGCTGAAGAAGATACCGGGCCCGGTCCTCTCGCCCGACGACTCTCAGTCGCTGCTCTATTCGATCCTCACCGACGAGCAACGGGCCGCGGTCGAGCAGCGGCGCGAACTCGACCTGTCTTACACGTGGGGTAGTGTCGCACCGGCGGCCAGCGTCGTGCTCGAATACGTGACACCCGAGCGCGTCCGTGCCCGGGTGAACGTGTTCATGGACCTGTCCGGAGTCGGCGGAGCATTCCGCATAATACCCGCCAAGATCCGGACTCTCGATGAACTCCCGGCCCCGGACTCAGTCGCCGAGCTCACCCGCTGCCCGAGCGGACTGGTGCTCGTCACCGGGCCGACCGGTTGCGGCAAGTCGACGACGCTGGCAAGCATGATCGACCTCATCGACCAGGAACGGTCGGACCGCATCATCACCATCGAGGATCCGATCGAGTACATCTTCCGGGGCCAGAACTGCCTGATCAGCCAGCGGGAAATCGGCGCCCACTCGCGGTCGTTTGCCGACGCGCTGCGGGCCTGCCTGCGCGAGGACCCGAACGTGATCTTCGTCGGCGAGATGCGCGACCTCGAGACCATCCAACTGGCAATGACCGCCGCTGAGACCGGGCACCTGGTCCTTTCGACCCTCCACACCAACAACGTGGCGCACACCGTCGACCGGGTTATCGACGTGTTCCCGGCCGACCAGCACGACTACGTGCGGCAGATATTCGCCAACGTCATCCGTGGCATCATCTCCCAGACGCTGCTGCCCCGCAAGGACCAGCGAGGCCGCGTCGCGGCAATGGAAGTGCTCATGGCTACGCCGGCGGTCAGGAACATGATTCGCGAGAGCAAATCGCACCAGGTCGACTCACTGGTCCAGACCGGTTCCCAGCATGGCATGCAGACGATGGACCAGTGCCTGGCAATGCTCCTGCGCAAGCAGTTGATCTCAATCGAGACTGCCTGCTCGGTGGCGACCGACAAGAAGCTCTTCGCTCCGCCGGAAATGACGGCCCAGCCCGACGCGCGGTGATCTGCTCCAGAACCTGAAATGGACACTCACCACCAAGACACAAAGACACAGACCCGCAGGGATGAAACAGGAAAGACTGAATCAGGAAAGGTCGGAGTTCGGGCATTCATCCTTCATCCCTCCGCCTTCATCCCTTCTTGGGCCGCTTGGTGTGGTCTAATGCCGGTTCTCCGGTGATCTGGGCGCTGGCAGCCCTGCTCGGACTGGTCTTCGGCAGCTTCTTCAACGTTGTCATCTGGCGGGTGCCGCTCCACAAATCCATCGCCACGCCACCCTCGTTCTGCCCACGCTGCAAGAAGCCGATACGGCCCTACGACAACATCCCGGTGCTGAGTTGGGTGCTTCTACGCGGCCGGTGCCGCGACTGCGGTAAGCCAATTTCGGCCCGCTACCCGCTGATTGAGGCACTGACCGGGCTGCTCTTCGTCGCGGCCTACGCCCGATTCGGCTACAGCCTGTTGACAGTCAAGGCCATCGTGTTCATCTCCCTGCTCGTAATCACCGCGTTCATCGACATTGACCACCAGATTATTCCATTCAGCTTCAGCGTGACCGGCATCGTCCTCGGCATTGCCGGAGCCGTCGTCGCGCCCCCTCCCGGTCCCATCCGTTCAGTCATTGCGGCCTTGGTCGGTGCAGGCTTTGTCCTTTTCGCGATGCTCCTGTGGCGATACGTGCTGGCCCGCGTCTTCCGCAACCTGGGGGTAGACCAGAAAGAAGGGATGGGCTTCGGTGACCTGCCCTACGCGGCCATGATCGGCGGGTTTGTCGGGCTCAAAGGGCTGGCCGTGGCGCTGGCCGCAGCAGTGGTCTTCGGCGTTGTCATTGGTCTCATTGCCCGCTCAGCCGGACGGAACAAGCGCGGCCAACCGATTCCGTTCGGTCCCTTCCTTGCACTTGGCGCGCTGATTGGTCTCTTCTTCGGTACGCAGCTCTTCAACATCTACGCCCGCTTTGCCGGCCTGGCCTAGCGGCAACGCACACCCGAAAGCTTTCAGCCTGAAGCTGCGCCGAGGGCTGCCCGGAACGCTCAGGATTCATCAGGCTGCTCGCTCGGGGGCCAATTCGATGACGCACCCAAGAGATTGCCTGAAAGCTTCGACGCGCGTTCTGCTCCTCGCTCGGCACAGGGCTGATAACATCGTTCAGGACTTCACCACCGTTGGCCGGGCGGCTGTCGCCGCTGCACGAGGCGCTCAAGCTGGAACGCCATACAGAATGCTCGATAGTAACTGAGCAGTTCCCGGCGGTGGCATTCGGCAACTAGTTCCACGAGTCATTCCGCGATTCACCTGCCGAATCATCCTGCAAGTGATTCACCGACTCAATCCGCGAGTCAATCCCCGAATTACCTAGAGAATCACTCCCCAGTTCACTCGGGAGCTGATTCTCCAATTCACCCGTCGATTCAGTCGCCGACTCAACTCCTAAGTCATTCCGCGAGTGACTGTCGGACTCACTCAGCGAGTCATTCTGCAGGTCACTTGCCGATTCAATCCCTGAGTCACTCAGGGGATGACCCCGGGAGTGACTCCCCCAGTGGTTCCCTCACTGAACACCAGAGTGCCAATCCATGCCACTTCTCTGATGCTCCAGCGCCTGACTTGCTGTGTATGTTATTCAAATGCTGTAGCTTATGTGTCTGGCCCTGCGTCGATGGCTGCTGTCGTCGTGTGGTGTGGGTGCCTGGGCGAATCAGCGCTGCCAAGTGCTGGGCAGAAGGCGACTCGTGCTGCGTCGCGTTCCATGTGCAAAGCAGTATCCGAGTTTCCGGATGACTGAACTGGTGTGCATACGCTTGTCGCCTCAACCGACACAGCCCGGGCCGTCGGCCCGCAAGCTGCTCGCTACCAACAGCTGTCTGCTATCTCTGTCGGTTCGTCGCCTGCACATCCCAGGAGCCGCAATCCGCGAGCTGCCGGCTACAGGCTGTTAGCGGTCAGCCGCCGGCCCGGCGTCAGGAACAGCCCAACCGTTACGGTAAGTCCCTTCGAGGATACAACGGCGGCGTTCGGTCGGGAGCAGGACTGCCGGCGCTACTTCTGGTCGGGCTTGGAGCCCTCTTCATCGCTCTTGCGTAGTATCTGCCCGACCAGTTTGACCAGCCGGAGGAACCAGCGGATGATTTCGCTGCGATGCGGGGCCGCGACCGGTTCGATGTCTTCTATCTCGACGCCGAGTTCAACGTCCACGGTTGGAGACTTCTTCACCGCGAGGATCTGCGATGGGTACACGCTGCGGTGGCCTGTTATCAGGTAACTGATAACGCAGGCCAAAGCCGCATAAGGAGCTATCTTGGGACCGAAGAACTCCACGGCCATGATGCTGGCCGCAATCGGGGTGTTAGCCGCCCCGGCGAGCAGCGCGACCATGCCCAGCGCAGCAAAGGTCGCATGGTGCAGGTGCCACAGTTCGGCCCAGAGAGAGCCGGCCGTGGTCCCGACGAAGAAGATGGGCGTGACGATCCCGCCGCTGCCGCCGAAGTTCAGCGTGCCGCTGGTGAGGATGGTCTTGGCGATGAATGCGTACCAGACCGGTTTCGCCCCCTGCAGGGTCGCGCGGATGGTGTCGAGTCCGAGCCCCAGATAGCCGGGCGAGAGAAGAAACGTGAGGCCGACCATGACTGCGCCGCCGATGGCCGCCTTGAGCAGGAAATGCACACGCAGCCGCTCGGCCAGGCTCTTGCCCAGTTTCAGGGATTCTATAAGTATCATGGCGCAGAGCCCGAAGAAGACGCCGGAAAGCATGACGTCGAAGAAGAAGGTGCTGCTGAAGACCGGGACGAAGTTCATCGGCACATAGGTGTACTTGACGCCGAGATGCACCGCCACCTGGTAGGCGGTGATACCGGCCACGAACGACGGGAGAAGCACCTCGTAGAGAATGCTGCCTACGAACAGGACCTCGACGCCGAATATCGCGCCTGCAATCGGGGTGCCGAACACTGCCGCGAATCCGGCGCTGATACCGCAGATGACCAGTCGTTTCCGGTCACGGTCGTTGAAACGCAGCAGGTCGGCGACCAGGGAAGAGAGCCCGGCCCCGATCTGGGCGCAGGGACCTTCTTTGCCGGCCGAGCCGCCGAGGGCGATGGTCACGACGGTCGCGGCCAGCTTCACCGGGACGACCGCGGCCTTAATCCGGCCGGACCGTTTGTGGACAGCCTCGATGACCTTCTCCGTGCCGTGGCCTTCAGCATCGGGCGCGAGGTACTTCACGAGCGCGGCGCTCGCAATCAGGGCCACGGGCAGGAGTAGATAGTAGTGGTGGTAGCGTCCGCTGAACCCGATGCTCCATTCGAGCGCCCTGAGGAACAGCGCGGTGGAGATACCGACGATGATGCCGATGCCGGTGGCGAGGACAACCCATTTCAGGACACTGATGAAGATAACGGTATGCTCGGCCACGTGACGCCGCATCGGCGCCAAGTCGGGTCGTCGGTTCAGGAAACTCAAGGTAGATCCGTTGAGACGTGGCCTGAGAACCGTCACCGCAAAGCGCAGGGCGGTTCGTTACGAACGCTAACAGTAAAAGATACTTCGCCGCAGGCGTGAAGTCAAACGCCATGCTCTGTGACGCTTGCCTTGCGTCGGGCCAGAGGACGCAGGTGTGGACGTGTCACAGGGCCGGGCTGAATTGGGGCGTGTCCCGACGCAACGTTGCCGATGACTCGGCGGAGATGTCAACGCAGAGCGATTCTGTCATACCCCTTGCATAGCTGAAATGTCATAGGGCATTGACTGGTTGGTCTGTACAGCCTTGGGCTGAGCGGGCAGACGGCGGACTGTGACTTCGCCGGCGCGAGGATGGAAGACGTGGACGGTGCCGTCAAACCACTCCTGTACATCGACGTCGGTTGCCGCCAACCTGACGGTCCGTCGTGAGGGCAGCAGTTGGTAGCGGATCCCGTGCAGACTGATGGTGTTGTCGTTTTCAACGTTGCGATAGTGGTGAGCACAGAGGATGGTGCATAGGTCCACGCCAGGCGACAGCTTACGGAAGGCGGGTGCGGGATTTCTGGGCTCAGCTCCGAAGCGGGCGGCGTACTTGGGGATGAAGGTGCGGTTAAGATAGTCGGTGGCGGCCTCGGCGGTCTTGATGCCGGCCCGGCGTAGCTCGGCGACCAGTCGGCCCTGGAATGATCCATTGATACGCTCACCCCGGCCGCGGGCCTGCGGGGTATGGGCAAAGATAAGCTGGACGGCCAAGCGGTCCATGGCGACCTCAAAGCTGGTGGGCTGGTCATCCCGCTGGAACCGATGGGTGCCGCCGCGGCGGGTGGTGGTGAACTGGCTGGCTCGGTCGAGGTACAGGCTAGCGGGCAGGCCGTAGCGGCGGAAGACGTGGTAGAGTACCTCGAAGCAGGCGTCGCGTGTCTCCTGCGGTGCAAACAGCCCCGCTAGCGGCTGGCCGGTGGCATCGTCGGTCGAGAGCATCAAAGTCAGCATGGGGAGGTCCGGCCCGAGCCACAGGTGCGGGCTGCCATCGAGAAAGAGCATGGTGCCGAATTGGGCCTTGCGCTCACGGCGGCGACGATGGTGATGACCATGGTGCTGTTTGGGGCCGAGGTTCTCGGCTCGGAGCCAGCAGCGGACGGTTTCGCGGCTCAGGTTGATGGCGAACTCATCGGCTAATGTCTCGGTGAAATGGGCGAAGTTGAAGTCGAAGCAGTGTTTGCGGTAGATGCGGATGACCCGTTGTTGCAGACGACGGGGTTTGGCGTTGGCCGGAGTGCGGCCGTGATTGCCGTGGCGTACGCCATCGACACCGCGTCTACGAACGCCGGCCTTGAGGCGGAAGACTTGGCGGCGACTCAGCCCGAGCATCTTGGCGGCCACGGCAGTGTTGAGTGCCGCGACCATGGTCTGTTGAATGACGCTGTAGCGTTTCACGTCCTGCTCAGAGTAACTGACTGGCTGTGGCATGCCGCCAGCATAGCAGCTCGAACACCTGGGTATGACATAATCGCTTTGCCATTAGCCTATGACATTATCGCTCTGCGGCCACACGATGACTCGGCGGAGATTGACACGGGCCGCGCGGGCAGCTACACTCTGTTGCCCTGCCTCTGACGCAGTGAGGCAGCGGGCGTTCGTAAGGGTGCGGCGGCCTATCAATGAGCCGTCGCAGGCAGAGCGGATGGTCGGGCCGCCATCCGGAATAAGTCATAACGTCCGACAAGATGTGACATTCCGGAGGTGTGCATGCCCGGCCAGACAAGCTACGCCGTTTCTCGTCCTTTCACCAAAGCACAACCCAGGTATGTGGGCCTGCCAGCCAGCTTGGCGTGGATCCCGGTCGGCGCCGTCGCGCTTCTGTTCGGGCGCAATACCGACGCCCAATGGTCGCAGGGTCTCGACTCCTCCGGCCATCGTGGCCACATTCAGAGACTGGGGAGGGCTCGCCGGGCCCCTCGTCATGATCGCCGGCGGCGCGTGGGCGCTTGCGCACGCACTGCTCCTACTTTGCCTCCACTAAGTGCGGCGGATACATGCGCAACGTCTCGGTCATAGATGCTGCCGTTATCGTCCAACTCGGTACGAGCAATGAACGACCGCTACTGAGGCTGCTTGGTCATGCGGCCCCCGGTCGTGCACGACGCTCCAGAGAGAGGGACGTCAATGGATGAAGTTGATGCAGCACGGGCCTCGCGCCGCCGGCGCGAATCTGATATCGCACGATGTCTGATATGAGAACCCAAAAGGAGAAACCATGAAGACCGCTGCCAAGACCGCAACCTTGTTGGTTGGAGTCGTGTGCATGTTGGTGCTCGGCGGCAGGCGACCAAGCCGCCTGTCGAGGCGCGACCAGGCGGGTAAGCTGCATTTGGTCCGATAGTCCTCCGTCCTCCCGCGGCCCTGCTGCGGGCCTGCAAGACACCGGCCGCCTTCCACGGCCGGTGTTCTTGTACGTCGTCCGGTACTGGGAGCTGGCTTGGCACGTCTTCGTAGGAAGTCCGCCGCCCAAGGTCTTGACCGACCGCCTCCCGGCGGTTAGCCTGTAGCATGCTCACTGTCTGGGGTGCGTTTCCCTTCGTGCTGCTGCTGCTGGCGATCGCCGTCCTGCCCCTGCTGGTTCCGCACTGGTGGCACCGGCGCTACCCGCTGGTCGTGGCATTGCTCAGCCTGCCGGTGCTCTTCGGTTATCTCTTCTTCGCGCGGGACGTTCACCGCATCGGCGAAGTGCTGGTCGAGTATCTCGGCTTCATCGCCCTGATTGGCTCGCTTTATGTGATCGCCGGGGGTGTCTTCCTGCGGATCGTCCGGCCGCCGACGCCGGTCTTCAACACCCTCGTCTTGTTCGTAGGCGCCCTGATCGCCAACGTCATCGGCACCACCGGCGCTTCCATGCTACTCATCCGTTCCTTCCTCAACAACAACCGGCGACGGTATCGGGCGTACCTGGTCGTGTTCTTCATCTTCGTTGTCGCCAACATCGGCGGCGGTCTGACCCCGATCGGCGACCCGCCCCTCTTGATCGGTTACCTGAAAGGTGTGCCTTTCTTCTGGGTCGCCGGGCAAACCTGGTATCTCTGGCTCGCGGCGATGGCAATGGTTCTCGGCGCCTTCTACTGGCTCGACCGACGGAATACGACCGGCCGCTACGCGCCCCGGCCGCTGCGAATCCACGTCAAAGGCTACCGCAACGTGCTCTTCCTGGCGATTGTGTTGATTGCGGTCTTCGCCCGTACGCCGGTGCGCGAACTGCTTATGATCTGCGCAACGGCTGCATCCTTCATCTTCACGCCCAGGTCGGTCCACCGCGAGAACCATTTCAGCATCCGACCTATCATCGAAGTCGCGGTCCTGTTCGCCGGCATCTTCGTGACCATGGCTCCGGTTCTCGATCTCGTCGACGCCCGCGCCCACGGTCTTGGGCTCGGCTCGGCCAGCGGCTTCTACTGGGTGACTGGGATGCTCTCCGGGATCCTGGACAGCGCGCCGGCCTATCGGACGTTCTTCGAGGTAGCGCTCGGCCTCGTCCCGAACGGCGTCCGGTCGCTGCTCAGCCTGCGTCCGGAGCTGGTCCGGGCGCTATCCATCGGCGCGGTCAACTTCGGGGCCCTGACCTACATCGGTAACGCTCCCAACCTCATGATCAAGGCCATCGCCGAGCACCAGCGGCTGAAAGTCCCGCACTTCTTCGAGTACGTCTTTCGCTACTCGTTGCCGATTCTACTTCCAATTCTGGTTGCTACCTGGCTGCTGCTTCTCATGTAAGGTCACCTGCGACCGTTTGACCAGGCGCACGACCCTGTCATGCCGGGCGATGCCGAAGCCGTTCATCCTTGTAGACTAGAGACAGGAAGACCTTGCGGTCTTGGTCGAAGCGGTCAATGAGACGCTTCACCGAGTCGGGTGCTGGCGTGCCCATTGCGGCAAGAGGATAGACACGAGACACCGCAAGTCAAGCGAGCCGATGACGCGTAGGAACGGAGAGGGGAGGCGTGAGCCTCCCCTCAAGACTGCTGCGGATGAGCCGCTACTGGCTGAGGATCTTGAACTCAACCCGGCGGTTGAGCGCACGGCCCATTTCCGTCGAGTTGCTGGCGATCGGCATCGTCTTGCCGTAGCCCTTCCCGGTCAGTCGGTTGACATCGATTCCGTAGTTCTGGACCAGGTAGTTCACTACCGCCTGGGCGCGTTTGTCGGAAAGCTTGAGGTTGTATTCAGCCGAGCCAACGCTGTCGGTATGGCCCTGGATTTCGACCTTGATGGTCGGGTTGTCCTTGAGTATCTTGGCGGCGTTGTCGAGCGCCGGCTTGGACTCAGGCTCGATGGTCGCCTGGTTGAGCTCGAAGTAGATGCCCTTAAGGGTGATGGACATTCCCGGTTTCACGAGTTCGAAGTCCTTCACCAGCGGCTTGTTCTTCTCGACTACCATCGCGATAGTCTGCTTCAGGTAGTCCTTCGACTCGACGATCATCGTATAGGAGCCGGCCATTAGCTGGGCCTTGTAGACACCGGTCGCAGGGTTGGTGTTGTATACGGCATTGCCGGCCTCCGGTACTGTGACCGTTGCCGCCAGGCCGTCGCCGGTCTTCTTGTCGGAGACCTTGCCGGTAATTGAGACGGCAGCCTCGGCCGGGGACAGCTTGAACGCGGCGGTTGCCAGCTTGCCGTCTTCCACCGCCAGGGTTATCGTCGCCGGAACATGTTTGTCGGCGTTCGCGGTCAGGGTGTAGACGCCGGTTTCGATCTTGTCGACCTTGAACGCGCCGGTAGTGGGATCGGCGTCCACCGGCGAAAGCGCCGTGCCCGGGAATCCGATGTGGGCTGCCATCGGAGCATTGGTGACGGCGTCAATTACCGTGCCGGCAATCGTACCGTAGGTCCTGAGTGGCCGCAGCTGGAATTCGTAGTTGACGGCTTTGCCTTCCTCGATGGACAGCGGCATGACCTGCTTGTTATAGCCGTCGGCACTGACTTCGACCGAGACCGCGCCGACCGGGATCTTCGGGGCTTTGAAGATGCCGTTGGCATCGGAGGTAATCGTGGCGTATTTCGGGTTGTCCGGGAACGCGACCTTGGCGGCTACCACCGGCTTACCGGTGCTCGCATCAGTCACTGTGCCGACGATCTGGCCGTACACTGTTGTCTTGTGCGCGCCGAACGGCGTGCCGAAGCCGAGACCCAAGATGATCTCGTTAGGTTGCTTCACGCCGCCCACCGTGCCTGAGCTCAATGTGTAGCCCAACTTGAGGAAGCTCGAAGTCGGGTCACCGATAACGACCCCGGGCGTCAGGTGGATGTGGCCGCTATCCGTATTGAAGACCCCACCTCCGTTTGGTTGCAGCGAGACACCTTCGATAAAGACGCCGAATCCCGTGCCCTGGAGTTCGATACCCGCCGCGTACTGAGTCAGGCCGGCGACCTTGCCATAGTTGATGATCAGGTTCGGAGCCGATGTCGCCAAGTCTTGGAATCGGAGCGTTACGAGCCCGCTCCACGCCAGCTTGTTATTGGGGTCATAGGGGAGGGCCTCAGGGTCGAGCCAAGTTGTGGTGGTGTCATGCCCCATGAACGTGTAGTTTGCCGTACCGCCGACCTTGACCACCGGGATAATCGGAATCGACAACTTGCCGCCGGCCTTCAGGTCGCCAAATCCCGAGACTAGTCCGGTCCCGGAGTAAGACTTGGGCTTCTGAAACGCGGCGCCGTAGGAGCCGAACAATTCGAGTCCAACGTACTTCGTGACGACCGGAGCATAGCTCAGTTCAGGCGCAACAAGGTTGGCTATCCAGCCGCTCTTGGCCGCGGACTCGGGCATTTGGAAAGCCGCGTTCCGGGCCAGCCCGTGGAGTGAAATGGTCAGGCCGGCCTCCGGCTCGACCAGCGCGTCTTGAACCCGAAACAACCCCTTGCCGCCTCCGAAGCCCGGGTACGCCAATACTAGTGCCGGCAGCACTGCCGATAGCAGCGCCGCTACCGCTATTCTTGTTCTCACGTTTCCTCCTGTGAATTCTGCGAGCCGCAGCTCATGGGCCGGATTAACACTACCCGGCCATGCCTTCCAGTCATGATTGTCGTTTCGTCCGGCTGTCCGGGCACATACTTACACTTCTGCCAAAGGCAACATGAAGTTCTCGGTGGCACCGGAGCGTTCAATCATGCCGAAACCAGGCTTGTTTCAATATACAGACTGCTCGTGACCGGTCAAGGGTCGGGGCTCCGTCGCGGCAGCGTCTCTTCGGTAGTGCGGCGGTCGGGTGAACCCATGCTGCAACCGAAACAGCCGCATAAATGCGGCTGTTTCGACATTCAGGAACCGTCTTGCCTGGTTTCTTGCGCTCAGGCGGGCGCGTTCATTTGCTACTTGCCGAACTTGGTCGGATCGTCGTAGAAGTTGCCGAACTGAATCTGGAGCAAGCCTACCGCAGAAACCTGGGTGGCTGCTACCGAATCGTAACCGGAGAACGTGACGGTTGCCGTGACCAGGTCAAGCAGGCCGATGTCGTTCGGGTCGCCGCTGACGGCGTCCGAGAAATAGGTGTCCTTGAAGTTCGGCGACGCCACGGTCACATAGAACGTGACCGGTTTGCCGGTCTTGTCGGCCGTGATGGACTGGCTCAGCGGGATATTCACCGGGGCGTACTGGTAGCCGGCCTCAGTAGTTCCAACGTACTTGATGGTGGCCTTGTTGAGCAGTGCTACGTACGGTGTCCAAGTCGGCAACCCGGCGCCGATCTCCATGTACTGCAGTTCGACCGGGACCGAGTCCGATGGGTACTCACTGAGTGTGACCGTTTCACTGTCCACCTTGTCGAAGTACTGGTAGTAGTCGGCGATGTCCGACCTTAGCAGGTTGCCTTTGTTCATAGAGAGGACGCGCAGCTCAGTTGCACGCTGGCAACCGGACGTAAGGACCAGGCCGGTAATTGCGACCACGGTCAGAAGGCCTAACAGAGAACGACGCATACGGTTCCTCCTTAAGATAAATGTCGTCATGGAATTCTATCCTGCGGGTAATCACTGTCAAGCTGATTCACGGCTCGACCGCCAGTTGCGTGACTCACGTCTTTCAGCCTGCCGAGTTCAGTTCCACTGCCCCGGGACGCATAGTGTCACTCATTTGCGACCGTGCGGACCCGGTAGCCGACCGGGCAGGCCTTCTTGAGCATCGCCGATACCGAGCAGTACTTCTCCTGAGACAGCTCGACCGCGTGCTTGACCTTTGCTTCGTCGAGGTCACGTCCGGTCACGACATACTCAAGGTCTATACTTGTGTAAATCCCGGGGTGGCCTTCAGCACGCTCGGCTGTGACGTTCACCTCGAGTGCAGTTACATTCTGCCGCATCTTGTGCAACAGCGGCACGACGTCCATTCCGGTACAGCCCCCGAGCGCGATGAGCAGGAGTTCGAGCGGCTTGGTGGCTGAGCTGTCGCCGCCGAATTCGGGCGTCGTGTCCATTGTGACAAGGTGGTTGGTGCCGGCTTTGCCGACAAACGTCATCTTGCCGGCCCAGCGAATGTTGGCCTCGTGTTTCATACGTCAGGTCCTTTCCGGCCGGACTCGAGACCGGTCAGCGGGTGACTCCGCTTCGAGGCGCTGTAGCCCAAGTCCGTAACCTTTACAGAGCCGAATCGGTGACACCAAGCATCAGCAACGGGTGTCGTGAAAACACCGGGCAGCCGTTCTCGATCGGTTGGCATACGAAGGACGAGGTGCGGCTAGTTGTTCTTCGCGCCCTGGTCAATCCACTTCCGGATGGTGCCGAGGTGGGCAGAGTCGAGGGCTGGCCGGCCCTTGGGCATCAGCGGCGGCACGGCACCAGTCAGCCGCAGATAGAGGCTGCTGGAATCGGCTTTGCCCGGAATGACGTCAGGCGCTGAACCCGACCCGTCGCCCATCACACCCGCGTAGCCTGTGACGTCGTACTTGCCCTTGGCAGCCGGGCCACCGGCATGGCAGGGCATGCAGGTCTGCGTGAGGACGGGCTGGATGTCTTTGGCGAACGAGACGTCGCCCGACGCCGGAGTCGCGGTCTTGGGCGCCGACGGCTTACTGCCGCAGCCGACGAACAGCAGGGCAGCGAAGAGCAGTGCAATTGCTTTCATCAATGGTTCCTTTCGTTCATTCAGGCTCGTGATTATCGCGGGGCCACGGTGGAATGTCAAACGTGAACCGCACACCGTTAACCGTACACCGTGACACGTGAACCGTTACGCCGCAACGGAGGCGCGGCGGCGCAGCGATGCCGAGAGTTTGGTGAGCATCATTCGGACCTTCTCTTATTCCCGCGTGAGTTCGAGACTCGTCCGCTGGTCGATGTATCCCGGTTGGCGAGTCAGGTGAAGTTGATAGCGGACTTCGTCGCAGGAGCCATTGCCCATAAGAACGAATCGGTTGAAGTCCTTCGTGCTGCCGCGCGACGCACCCTCGACTAGGTTCATCGGAATCGAATAGGCGACTCGTCTCATTTGGGCGGTCAGGCCGAAGCGTTCATCGTCCGGGAAGTGACTCGTCAGTCGATAGACATCAAGAACCAGCCGGTCGGCCAGCTTGAACACGTCATACTTCCAGATATCGGGCATGAGCCTCCTCCTCTACGGTGTGCGGTTTCCGTCCTACGGTGCACGGTTCACGGTACACGGTTCACGCTGCCTGTCAACCCAGGTTGAAGGAGACCATGCGGATGTCGGTCATCTCTTCGATGGCGAAGCGTGGGCCCTCGCGACCGATGCCGGAGTCTTTGACCCCGCCGTATGGCATCTGGTCGGCGCGCACGGTGGCCGAGTCGTTGATGAGGACGTTGCCGACTTCGAGCTGCTCGGCGGCGCGGAAGGCTCGGCCGAGATCCCGGGTGAAGACTCCGCACGCAAGCCCATAGTCATACGTGCCGAGTGCCGAGCCTTGGTTGAATAGCGCCACGGCTTCGTCGAAACCGCGGAAGGTGTGGATCGTGACAATTGGCGCGAAGCTCTCTTCGCACACGACCGGTAGCTCCGGCCTGGCCCTGAGCAGTACGGTCGGAAACATAACGGTCCCTTCGACCGTGCCGCCACACAGGACCTCGGCGCCCGCCGTGCGGGCTTCTTCGACCAGCGCAAGACCACGGCTGAGCGCGGCCCGGTCAATCATCGGACCGATGTCAGTTTCAGGGAGTGAGGGATTGCCGCAGACCAGTTTCTCTGTCGCGTCAACGAACCGGGCCACGAACTGCTCGGCGACGGACTCATGCACATAGAGCCGCTGAGTGTGGATGCAGACCTGGCCGGAGAAGGAGAACCCGCCGACAACGCAGCGAGCGAGCGCCTTGTCAAGGTCCGCGGTCTCGTCAATGATGGCTCCGGAGTTGGAGCCGAGTTCGAGGGTCACACGCTTCAAGCCGGAGTCACGTTTGATTGCCTCGCCGACCGGCGGACTGCCGGTGAATGTGACCATCCGGATGCGCGAATCACGGACCAGCGCCGCGCCGACCGTGCCACCCTCGCCGACGATGATGTTGAGCGCTTTGGGGGGCAGGCCGGCGTCGAGCAGCGCCTTGCCCAGCAGCAGCGCGGTGAGCGGAGTCTTGGTGGCCGGCTTGAGGACCACCGAGTTGCCGGCGGCCAGCGCGGGCGCGACCTTGTGCAGCACGAGGTTGAGCGGGAAGTTGAATGGCGTGATGGCGGCGATGACACCGAGCGGTACACGAATGAAGAATCCGCGTCGGCCTTCTGAGCCGCGGGACGCGTCCATCGGCACGGTCTCGCCGTGGATGCGCAGGGCCTCCGCTGCGGCGAAGCGGAGGGTTTCGACGCCCCGGCTGGTCTCGACCGATGCGTACTTGCGTGGTTTCCCTGCCTCGGCGATGATAGACTCGGTGAACTCGTCGGCTCGCTCTTCAAGCAGGGCGGCAGTCTTGGCGAGAATAGCGGAGCGGGTGTGAGCAGGCAGTCGGCGCATGTCCGCAGCGCCGGCCTCGGCGGCAGCGATCGCCGCGTCGATGACCGGCTCGGTGGCAATGGGAATGTCACAGATGACCGATTCGTCGTACGGGTTGATGACCGGCAGGGCCTTTTCGGTGGCTACCCACTCGCCGGCGATCAACAGCTTAGGATGATCCATTCTCGTGAGAAGATAGGCCCAACCACCTTTGAAGTCAAACCCGCGCCGCAGTGTGCCTGCTGGTAAGGCGATTCTCGCCGCTACCGACCATTTTCTACCATCGCGGCTGAGTCCGGCATTCCCGCTGACCGGTAGGCTTCGGCGAGATTAGCCCGCGCGGCCGCGAAATCCGGATCGAGCCGCAGTGCGGCCTTCAGGCATTCTATCGCCTGTTGGAAGTCTCCGCCCTGTAGATAGGCGTACCCGAGGTTGTTCAGAGTCATCATCGAGTTCGGTTCGAGCCGTAGCGCCTCCTTGTACTCGACGATGGCCGAGTCAATCTGACCGTTGCGTCTCAGCGTTACCGCGAGGTCGTTCCGCGCCTTCGGTGACTCGGGTCGGAGTCGCACGACCTCGCGGAATTCGAGAATCGCGTCCGATAGTGCTCCCTGGCCGGCCAGAGATAGTGCGAGGGCGACGTGCGGTTCCGGGTAGTTCGAGTCGATGTCCACGGCGGTGCGAAACTGCGCGATCGCCTCATCAGTCCGGCCTGCGTCGTTCAGCGCCATCCCGTAGTTCAGGTGGCCGCCGGCGGACTCCGGCGCTTCCAGTACCATCGCGTGGGACAGTGACAGTTCGTCGTGCCAGATCGGGTTGCGCCGGAGCGTCTGTACCGCGAAGGCCGCCGCGTACAGGAGGATAGCGCCGAACATGACGCGGGTGGTCGTGCGTTTGTGGCGAGTCGACGTGTAAACCGCCGCAACCAGGATAAGCATGCCGGGCGTGACCAGATACAGCATCCTCCCGGCCGGCCCAAGGAAGAGCAGGTGCGCGAATGGCAGCAGGAAGAGTACCATCCACGCATAGCCGTACCAGCCCAGGCTGCCGGCTTCAGGATGGGGTCGCGCGGAGCGCTCGTGCTCGGAATCGGAGGGCGCATCGTTCGCACCACGGTGTCGGGCCGAACGCCCGAGCCGAATCACCGCGTACAGCGGCAGACCCAGGAACAGCAGTCCGAGAACCGTATACGCCGAGAGACCGTTGAGCGACCCTGTCTTGACATAGATTAACTTCTGGTTGAATGGGAAGAGCAGGAGCTGCAGCTGCTGACCGAAGGTGTCGATGACGCGCAACGGCGCGGTGAACAGCCAGTATGCGACCGAACTCGCGAACGGGACCCGGGCGATGCTGAGCCGGAGCACAAGGTAACACGCGATCGGCAAGACGGTCGCTGCCAGCCAGGGCCAGAGTTTGCGATACTGCTCCCGGTTCAAGAGAAGCCACGCCGTGGCGACCGCGGCAAAGACGAGCGATGCCTCGAGCGCCAGCGCGCTCAGCAGCAGCGAGACTCCGAACAGCGCCGGCCACGCCCGCCTGCGGTCGCGCCGGCCGCGCAGCAGTGCGTAGCAGCCCACCAAGAGGAGGAACAGAGCCAGTAGATAGGTGCGATTAGAGATGAACGCGACCACACAGTTCATGGCCGGATGGATACCGACCAGCAATCCCCCAATGCCGGCCAGCCAGACGGACCCGAACAGCTCCCAGAGCAGCAGGCACGAGACCAATACGACCGCAGCGTTGATGATCACGTTAGTGAGGTGAAAGCCAAGTGGTCGCAGTGCCCACACCTGGCGGTCGACGTAGAGACTGAGATTGGTGAGCGGCCGGTAGTATGACATGTCGTTCTGACCCAGTTCTACGCCGGGGTTGGCCCAGAAGTTCTTGGTGAACAGCTCAACCGGGCTGGTCTGGCTGAGGGATGGGTTGCTCACGATCAGCGTGTTGTCGTCCCAGACGAACCCGTACCGGAGGGTCGGCAGATAGATGACCAGCGCTACAAGCACCGCCAAGCTGAAGACCAGCCACGGCTTCGGTCGCCCGGCGCCGCGCTTCGCGACGGAGCGCGCGGCTGGCCTGCGGGTATCCTGCACGCGCTATTCTAGACTAAACCTGGTGTTCCGCAAGTCCAGATGGGCTATCCCACCGATCTTGGTCGCGACGTGCAACACCCCGCCGGCGGGATAGCGCTACTTTGGGATAGACATGTCAGGTTGGCGGGTTCTCAAGCAAACGTCCGACAGGAGAGTGGTTTAGGTCGGTTACGACATTCTTCCGGGGGCTGGCCCCGGGACAGCTTGGGGGGCTGCCCGAGTGAGGAATCACGCAGCAATCAGTGAAGTGGAATGGGCACTAACCGCCCGGTGCGCTCGGTCGGCTACGCGACCGGTCGTCAGGGAAGCTACGAGACCGGGAGCGCGGGCCAAAGCGTGAGCCATGGCCCAGCCCGTAGTGCGGTCTCCAATCCCACCCGCAGCCCGCCCTCTGACTCGCCGTTCCGCTCACAGAGTGGCCGGGAGTGTCACGGGGCGGACAGCGAGTAAGGGGATGGGACCGATGGCCGGAGCAGCAGCGGCGTGCATGATCCCATTCGTAGTCCGGTCAGGCGCCTGCCCGTTTGTTTGTTCCGATGCCTAGTCAGCTTCTGCGTCGGTGTTGAGCAGAAAGCCGGTCACAGAGGCGGGGTTTGAAGCAAGCGAGGCATCTTTCAAAGACCACAAGCGATAGGGTGCATGTCTGGCACGGACCACAATTCCGTCGTGGGGGCAGCGGTCCGGAGACTGCCCAGGGGGCTGCAGTCGCCGACACGGTGAGCGACACATTGAAACCCACAATCAGCCCGGCTTTGACGCGAACATTGAGCCCAACAATGTCGCAAAGAACGACTGGAACAATGTTTCGAACAGTTTCACGGACGATGCGCGATAGAACGCCGCAAGTAGTTCTCTACTCAGTTCGAGATAGAGTGTGCTGCACGTTTGATGACGCACCTGCCGACACAATTCAGTACACAGTCTACGACACGTTGGGCGGTACTCTCCGACTAACAATGAGGGTTACTTTGAGAGGCCCAATCGCGACCTCGGTGCGAGGTTCGAGGCTCCGTTTTCCGGGAGCTTGTTGTCAGTTCGCCGTTGGCAGGTTGCACGTATCATCACTGCGGTACTCTTTTCGACGAGGACAAGGAGAGCAGTACGAGTCTGCGTCATCGGCGTGGTCTGTGGTTGGATTCGTGTTCATCTGCGTTCATCCGAGGTTCCACGTCCGGCTCCGGTCGCTCCTGCCGATTTGACAGAAGCGGCTTGAGGCCTATAATTCTAGGTCGAGGGGCGATTAGCTCAGTTGGCTAGAGCGCCTCCCTTACAAGGAGGAGGTCATCTGTTCAATTCAGATATCGCCCATGGCCGTAACATCCTGTAATTCAAGACGTTAATCTGCGTGGCCACGGGCGCGTGCATCGGTCGGATGCACACAGGCGAATCTGAGAAGTCCGGTTGGTGTCTAAATGATGGAAGGTTGTTGTATTGAAGGAGTTAGGCAATGGCCCGGTGGAGGCCGGCTGCGGGCCTTTGCCGGTTTGCTTGTGCCGGGAACGGTTACCCGGCTGGAAGATCGCGGTTTTCAACCAGAACTCACAATGTCTTAAGGAGGAGTTATGAAGATACGACCGCTACAGGACAGAATCCTAGTCGAGCGCATCGAAGAGGAGATCAAGAAGGGTGGAATCATTATTCCCGATTCCGCCAAGGAAAAGCCCCAGCAGGGTAAGGTGATCGCCGCCGGTCCGGGCCGGATCGACGACAAGGGCAACCGGATCCCGATGGAAGTCAAGAAGGGCGACACCATCTTGTTCGGGAAGTATTCCGGCAACGAGATACGCATCGGCGAGGAAGAGCATCTCATCATGCGCGAGGACGATGTGCTCGCGGTGATTGAGAAGGAAAGCAAGTAGGAGGAGCGAGCATGCCTGCCAAAGATTTGAGATTCGAAGACGAAGCAAGGCGAGCCATTCTCCGCGGCGCCCAGCAGTTGGCGCACGCGGTGAAGGTGACCCTGGGACCGCGCGGCCACAATGTCATCATCGACAAGAAGTGGGGCGCACCGACCGTTACGAAGGACGGCGTGACCGTGGCCAAGGAAGTCGAGCTTGAGGACAAGTTCGAGAACATGGGCGCCCAGATGATCAAGGAAGTAGCGTCCAAGACTTCCGACGTTGCCGGCGACGGTACGACCACCGCGACGGTGCTGGGCGAGGCGATCTACCGAGAGGGCCTGAAGAACGTCACCGCCGGCGCGAATTCGATGGCTTTGAAGCGCGGCGTCGACCTGGCGGTTGAGACCGCCGTAGCCGAACTGAAGAAGATATCGAAGAAGACCACGGGCCGCGAGGAGATCATGCAGGTCGCCGCCATCTCCGCCAACAACGACAAGGAGATCGGTAAGCTCATCGCCGATGCGATGGAGAAGGTCGGCAAGGAAGGCGTGATCACGGTCGAAGAGGCGAAGTCGGTCGAGACGACGCTCGAGGTTGTGGAAGGTATGCAGTTC
>DATJQV010000072.1 GCA_035505375.1 bacterium
TACGCCATCTGTCTGATGCTGCCGCGCCTCTGGATAAGCTGGACAAGCCCTAGGAACGTTACCAGCGCTGCCGCAATCACATAATCCTGCTTGTTTCCCGGAAGAGGTAGTTCCAAGTGCCCCCGGCCGCTGAGGAACGCACTTCTCGTGGTTGCAGGTGATGCAGCATACGCTGACGATCACGTCCGCCCCGCGGTCAGCGGTCATAGTGCTGCCCTCGGGCGCTCTCGGGAATGTGGTATGAGACGACCGCGCTGGGATCTGCAAAGAAACTGCGGGCACTCGCCCTGTCTCCGAAGCGTAGAAGAACCACGCCTAGCAGGTCTCCCGAGTTCGAAAACCGTGGCACTGGTTCACCTTCTCGCTTGAACACGAATTCGGCTACGACGTGGTTTGCACTGAAGTTCTGATCCCATTGAATGGCTGAGAATAGCCCAGGCTGGCTGACGTGGTGCACAAAGTAGCCGTGCAGGGAGGTCCGCTCCCGCAGTGGCGGGAAGCACGCAGACACATCCATGTCACCCAGCGCAGCCTTGACGCTTGCGGTAGCTACGTCAGCCCCAACTGTGTATTTCATCAGCTCGGGCAGGAAGTTGCCGCCCGATCGAGGGCCTACCTCCATGAGATACACGTTGTTTTCGCTGCCGATCCGGACTTCTATGTTCAGGGCACCGTTCGCAAATCCGCAGGACTCCAGTACGCGCGAGAGCTGCTCCCTGATACGGTCATAGCACTGGTCCCACAGCACCGACGGGAACACTCCGCCAATGGGGACCAACCCGGAACCGCTGACGTTCAACTCGTGGTCGCCGATGTCCAGCATGACGACATCGCCATCAAGGATGAAGGCCTCGCCGACAATCTGAGCGTGGTCGCTCTTGACGTACTCCTCGACTATTACCTCACCGTTCCTGCCAGACCTACACGCAAATTCGACCGCTCCCGTCAGCGCGCTCTCGTTGCGAGCTATCGAAACGCCCCTGCTGCCCGAGGAGTCCGTGGGCTTTACCACCACCGGGAAGTCAAATGGGACTTCGATGCGCGACGTATCTCTGCTGGGCCGCAGCACCGTGAACTCCGGGTGCGGGATCTGCAACTTTCTCTGCAGCCGTCGATATTCTGACTTTAGGCCCAACTTCTTCACGGATGCCACGCTGTTGCCCGGCAAACCGAGTCTCTCAGCGACTTCGGCAGCGGGAATAGCGGCAGGGTCAGAAGCGTACGCCAGTATGCCATCTACACCATGCTGCCTGGCGACTTTCTCAACGCCCTCGATGTCCGTCGTGCTCACGTTCTCGTAGGCATCGGCCAGTCTGTGCCCCGGGTTGTCGGGTCTGTTGTCGCAGGTGATGACGGCACAGCCCAGTCGCTTCGCGCTCTCAATCACCGGGATTTGAAAGCTCGTCCCGGCCAGCACCAGGATTCTCCTATTCACTCACCATCTCACGCGTGACTTCAACGGAACCTATGACAGGGCCCAAGTAGACCGGCCACGTCAGAATCCCTTCCGACACAGCCCAAGCAAGGGCCTGCGAATCTCGTGTCCAGATGATACGATAGCACGGTAGTCCCGGCATTAGCGGATAGGAGCATCTCCGCGCGTATACGACGAGCTTCTTCAGCTTCTCGCAGAGGCGGTCGCGGCTGATGTCGAATCTTGCTGCACGAGAGTCAGAAGGCACGTTCCCGCGACGGAGTGGGCGCGGCCCGCGATTCCGACGTTGGTACCAAACCTGCGTTCCCGTGCGCTCGTCGGCTGTGTAGCCCATCACTTGCCCTGCGGTGATGCTATCGCACCTTGACACTGCGCCAGATGAAGTGCCTGTGCAGGGTTCCCCTGCGGTTCAGGTAGTCGAGAACCGCGCGCAAGCGCTCATCTTCCGTCTCAAGTTTCTGCAGGTCGATTTCGCCACGTACGGTTCTTATGCGGAGAATCCAGGGGAAGAGTGGCAGACCAACCCACTTGGTAACGCGGAAGCCCAGTTTGTCGAGAATGTGCGCGAGTTCGTCCTTCTCGAAGCACCGGAACTTGAAGGGGGTCTCTCCGTGTTCTTCTTTGAACCGTCTGTCAAAGAAGTTCTCAAACACGTCGTCCAAGGACTCCAGAATCATCGACCTGTACAAGGCCCCCTCGATGTCGGGTTCCATGTTTACCAGGATACCATTTCCGCTCAGGCACCGATGGGCTTCCCCGATGCCATCCTCGAAGCTGTCGCCCATGTAGAAGTAGACTCCAATGGCCAGGACGGCGTCTGCGGACCCGGCCTTGAGGGGCATCCGGTCAGCACTGCAGTTTACCAGGAGGACTCTGTCTTCCGCTTGTTCTTGCACAAGATAACTCTGGAGCGACTGCAGCACCGGCAGGTGGGTATCGACCGCGACGATGCGCTGGAAGCCCGAGTGCAGAAGGTGCTCTGTGAATCGGCCGTCCCCGCAGCCAACATCTATGACCACCGAGCTACGTGGGTTCACATCAGACAAGTACTCGGAAATAACCTCCTCTAAGTAGCCGGTTTCCCAGTATGCCAAGTGGAACTTCTGCCGAGACAGCTCCCTCAGTGCAGCTCCTTTTGGCATCTTGTTGTGGAAACTGAGCGCGTCGGTTGCGGGAATCCCGCAACGGACAATACCTCTCTCATCCAACGTCCACTTCGAGTCAAGCGGCTTCGCCGCCGCGTCGTCGCGGCTCGGGATTAGTATGCTCCTCTTCCACGAATCTAGCGGCTCTTTGCGCAAGTCAACCTTCATCGCTGGTCGCATTCCTTCAGTCATGAGCCGTCATCCCTCTATTCCACACTGGGCGGTGGCGGACCGGGCCTTGGTCCTCGGTCATTGGTCGCCGGTCATCGGGCACCGTTCTCGGTCCTCACACTCGTTCTCCCGCCAATTGCCTGAGGTACGAGCTGTAGCTGCCCGGTCCCATGCTGTCAGCCAGCGAGAGAAGCTCCTTGCCTCCGATGAACCGCTGACGATACGCGACCTCTTCCGGACTGCATATCATCAAGCCCTGCCGCTCCTCGACCGCCTGCACGTACGTCGCGGCTTGGAGCAGAGATTCGTGGGTTCCGGCATCCAGCCAGGCAATGCCGCGGCCAAGGACCTCGACCCGCAGTTGTCCGCGCCGCAGGTACTCGCGGTTGAGGTCGGTTATCTCGAGTTCGCCGCGGGTGGAAGGCTCGAGGTCGCGGGCAATCTCCGACACGGCATTGTCGTAGAAATAGAGCCCGGGGATGGCGTAGCTCGACCGCGGCTTCGCCGGCTTTTCCTCCAGGCTCACCGCGATGCCGCGCTCGTCCAACTCGACTACCCCGTAGCGCTCAGGGTCGCGTACAACGTACGCGAACACAAGTGCGCCCTGCGTGAGCGCGGCAGCCTGCTCGAGCGAGGGCTTCAGCCCCTGACCGTAGAGCACGTTGTCGCCCAAGACCATGCCGACCGGCTGGTTATCAATGAAGTCCTCACCGATGATGAAGGCATCGGCCAGGCCCCGCGGAGTCGGCTGAGCCTTGTAGGAAAACGTCACGCCCCACTGACAACCGTCACCAAGTAGCCGCTGGTAGCCGGGCAGGTCTTCCGGCGTGCTGATAACGAGCATGTTGCGAATGCCGGCCAGCATCAGCACGGAGAGCGGGTAGTAGACCATTGGCTTGTTGTAGACCGGCAGGAGCTGCTTGCTGACC